>CAZDIU010000289.1:0-6827 GCA_964505535.1 uncultured Desulfobacterales bacterium
TCATCCATCCCTGTTCATTGGGCACAATTTCCTCATACCGCCTGCCCCGGAGTCTCCAGCCTCGCAGATGATGCGTTTCCGGGTCATAGCAGAAATACTCAGGTGTGCGGAAGATGCGTTCATACAGGTCCTTTTTCTTTCCCAGATCATTTCGGATGGTGGAAGTCGAAGCCAGTTCCACAATCACATCCGGAAACCGGCCGTTCTCCTCCCATACCTTCCAGGTGTTCCGTTTGCGTTTTCCGTCCGTGTTTTTCACCACAAAAAAATCCGGCCCCAGAAAATCCCTGTTTTTCAGTTGCTGAACGCTGTAATGGATAAACATGTTGCCCCCGGCAAAATAATCATCCCGATCCCGCCAGCGGGCATATACGGAGTCAATGAACAGATTCATCTGAATCCGGTGCCAGTTGCTTTCCAAGGGTATTCCATCCTCCTCAGGGAAGTCAAGATATTCCAGTTCGTTGAGAATATCCACAAATCCTTCAGGATATTCTTTTGTGTAAACATGATATTTCTCAGCATCCTGTGGAAAAAAAATCCGTCCCGGGTCTTTTGCCCGCAGTTCCTGAACAGCTTCCATAAAACCTCCTTGTCTGGGTGTTGCCGAACAATAGGGGATTATTGCAGAAAATTGGGCGGGATGTCAAGAGAAGTATGTCTTATACCGATTCTCCATTGGTTTGATCCGATATTGCGGTTCCGTGTGTGCAAAAAACCGCTCCGCTTAATTTTTGCACTCCTCCGGATCATCCCGTGACAGTATCAAATCAATGGCGAATTGGTATTAAAGGTTTCCCTGAATTTTGTTTATGCTCCCCAGAACCCTGTCATACAGTACTGCATAACCACATTGAATTTTATATGACACTGTGATATTTTTTTCTAAAAAAATCAAAGGAAAAAATATCATGGAAGCGCAAAAAAATAGGAAGTTGCACCAGTGAACAGATACATTCATTTTCAGAAATAAAATCTTCCCATATCTGTAAAGCATCACACCAAATCCCCGTCTCCCATCGTATAATAAAAATTTTCTGATACCCATTCCAGAGAGGGGCAGTTTTCAAAAAGGCGGACTGTGGGAATAAATCCGAACGGTTCAGGATGATCCGAAAATCCCATGTCACACATCTGCTTTGCTGTGAAATGAGAACCCGGCAGCCAGGTTTCAATGAATTCAATGTTTTTCTTTGAGTATTCTCCTGCAATCTGAGAGAGAAAAGCACTCAGAATTTTTTCGGAAAACGGCACAAGCAGATCAATCAGACGGGCTTTTCCCTCTTCCAGCCGAAAAACAGCATATCCGTCCAGATTTTTCTGGGAATACAGATGGAACCCCCATATTTCATAGGTATGCAAAGGATGTTCGGCATAACGCCATCGGACAAAGGCTGAATCCCGAATTACGGAAAGCGGATAATCTTTCTGACACCGTTTCCACAGATGATCAAAAGAGTTTCCAATTTTTTCAATTCGGCTGATTTTTCCTGCAAGTTCTGTTTTTTTTGCAGCAAGTTCCGCTGTGGGGATTTTCAGAAAAACCATCGGGGTCAGAAGTGCTTTGTAACCCAGATATTTTTCTCCCAGATCCAGATGATATTTACCGGGATAACCGTAAAAAAACAGAGAATGGTTCTGATGGTGGGCATAGTCAAAAAAAAGATGCGCGGTTTTGATGAATATCCCTGTTTTCCGGTAATCCGGATGAGACATGATATCCATCAGTTGCGTTATTTCAACGGTTTTTCCCTCAAGATTGGTACGGTACGGTATTCCTCCGTAATAGGCGACGATGAGACCGTCCTCACTCACACAAAGCAGTATCTGCTGCTGATAGGGATTGCAGAGATATTTCCATTTCCACAAATCACGGGGCATTTCTTTGTGAAAAGCCCTGTTCCACAGCAGTCTTACCCCATCCTCATCTTCGGCATGATAAGGGCGCACTGTGAATTTTCCGCGTTCGGTGTCAATTGTCTTTTTCATGAATATGTCCTGTAAAAAAGATTCCATTGAAATTTGCTATTCCTCTTTTTCAGCAAACATCTGATCCAGATACAGCCAGCCATTCCAGTTGGCCGGATTTTTTCTGACAATTTCTTCGATAGAACTGAAAATCAGAGAACTTGTCTGATGAATATCTGAAACCGGATAAATGGTTTTCAGGAATATGCTATAGGGCCGGTGACATGCCGAAGTCCAGGGCAGTGCCACAAGGATGGGGATATCACATTCTTTGGCAAGTTTTGCCGCTCCTGCCGGAACCCATACCGGATTTCCGAACAGCGTGATTTTCACTCCCCGATCCTGATATCCGGGCACGTCTGCAGCGATAATCACAGACTGGCCGTTTTCAGCGGACAGGCAGGCTTTTTTCATCAGGTTTCTGTCATCAGAAAACAGAAGCGGCTGGCGCTTTATCCATGACTGATACAGCAGAAGCATTGATCGCTGAATCGGCTTGGCATTTTCCCATGACTGCCTGAAAACATTTGCAGCAACCAGCGGACTGCTATAACCTGAAATTCTTAATAATTCCACTATGCTGAGCAAGCCTGAAAAATGGGCTGTCACAATAATGTAATTCCGTGATGCAGTGTATTTTTCCAGTTTGCGAATATCCCCGGCCCAAAAACTTTTCAGCACATGCTGTTTTTTTTCTCTTCTTATCCAGATGTTTTCCATTACATAGCGGGTCTCAAACCGGAGATATTCACGCAACGTTTCCCGAATGTGTCCAGAAGGCAGAATCTTCACGCGTTCCATACTCCGGGCAGCGCGTGACAGTGCACCCGGTTCATATCCGCACGCGTAGTCATTGAAATTCCGGAACAGATGACCTGTCAAAGGCAGAATACTGTAAGCTGCCGGAGGCGGCAGAAAGGCAACTGCCTCAAGAATTTTCCGAAAATAAATATCCAGCAGAAGATCAGGGGTTATCTTTGTCATTTTGATTTGCAAAAGGCTCCGAAACCGATTCAAGAATCCAGCGGAACAGCCGGACACACAGTCTGTTCATTTTCAGCAGGAAAACAGCCAGCAAAGCCCGTGCAGCCCTAGAAATGCCCAGTCCATTGAGCCTTGCCGGCCGCCATTTTCCGCAAAGGGCAAGACAGAAGGCATGGCTGGGTCTATACAATGGGTTTCGGGGAAACAGTTCCGCTGCTCTTGCGGCATGATACAGGCTGTGATCCGGAGAGGCCATCCAGTAAAGAAGATTGCGTGAAAAACAGTAATGCCTTTCAGCCAGCATCTCAGTGGAAAGTTCCGGAGATTTCTCTCTGATTTCATAGCGGAAAGAATCTTTCCATTCCATTTGTATGCAGGGAATGTTCCGATGCACGGACAATGCGTTTATCAGTTCCGGAGAATCCCAAAGCGGGGGCAGAGCAAAATTCAGAAAAGGGGAATTGTGAAAACCTATGGGTTCAAAACAAAGGGTTCCATTGATTTCATCCACCAGCCATTGGTGCGTGGGATGTCCGGCATAATATTCTGTCCATTTTCTCGGTGTTTCCAGAAATCCGCGCTTTGCAACGCGCATGAGTTCCTCACAGGCTTTTGCTGGGTCATCCGTATGCTCCAGCACCTGAATACAGACTACCAGATCAAAACTTTTATCCCGAAAGGGAAGGGCGGACAAATCCGCCTGTATGTACTGACGCCCATCCTGATTCGCGGCAATGGCGGAACCGTCTCTGTGATGTCCTGAAGAAAAATCTATGTCTGCAACCACCTGCGCATAGGAAAAAGGATTATGCCCCCCTCCCACATCCAAGACTTTTTCACCCGGCAGAATTTGCAATGCATTTGCCAGTGCTTCGTGATCTTCCGTGGGATAGGAAAATATTTTTTTTTCAGTCATGTTCATTTTGCCCGGTATTCTGTCTGGGAAGCCCTGCGGATGATCCTGTATCCGGCACTGGTATCTTCCCTTTGGGCAGTGTCATCAGCCCATGTGTCACAGATACGGCACATGGGATGCGCATCCCACTCCCCCTGTTCCTGAAGTCTTCTCATTTTTGTCATTTCCGGCCCGTTCCACAGTTCTGCCAGCGGTTTTTCGCCCACTTTTCCCAGACAGTAATCAATATTGAAATCCTCACAGCAAAGACCAAGCCTGCCGTCACTGGCAATAATCATCTGGTTCCATAAAAGAAAACAGGGGGTTCTTTTCAAAGGAACATTGGGCCAGCGTCTGCTGGACGGGGGGGTTCTGTAATGGGAGATGGTAATGGCATCCACCTGATGAATCCATCTGGCAAGAAACGCATCCCGCTGATCCGCGACTTCCTCATACATGACCATATTCAGGGAAACAAACGGTTTTCTGCTCCCTGTCATCTGCCGGAGTTCCAGAAGGGTGGTCAGATTGTTTTCAATCCGATGCAGATCCGAATTCTTTCTCACAAGTTTATGCGTGTCCGGATTTACGCCGTCAATGCTGAATGCGATCCAGTCCAAATCTGCGGACAGAACAGATTCTGACCAGTCTTTGTCCATGAGCATGCCATTGGTGAGAAAACCGGCATGGAGCATGGGAAAGGATTTGGCATAGGTGATGATTTCCCGGAACTGCGGATGCAGCAGGGGTTCGCCGCCCCCATGAAGTGTGAGGTTTATCTCTTTTTTCCATGAAGCCATATCTGCAATGGCAGATTTCCATATCCCTTCTTCCATCATCATGCGGGGACGGGTGACAAACGCGTGAGGGCCGTTTACCGCGCATCCTTTGCATCTCAGATTGCAGAAGTTTGTCACTTCCAGAACCACCTGTGAGGGGAAACAGAACATTTCCCTATTGGTTGACGCGGAATCCAAATTTTTCCATCTCCCTGAATCTGTTGCAGTAATCCATTATCTGTTCCGCGGGGAATGAGGGCTGTTTCAGTACCGGAACCCCGTATTCCGGCGCGCCCTGATAGGGAAAAATCTCCTCGGTTTGCAAGTATCCCTTTTCCCTGCAGTAATCATACAGAAAGGTTCCGGGCAGGGCATGAAACACAGACCAGCCAATAATATCCGGCCTGATTTGCCTCAGAAAAGCCATTGTCTCCTCTGTCATTTCAGGGGTTTCATCCGGAAGTCCGAACATCACCCATGCAAAACTTTCCAGTCCTGCTTTTCTTGCATTTTCATATGCCTGTGCAATGACTGCGTTGGACATGTTTCGGTTGAGCATACGTTTTCTGTATTCCTCATTTCCCACTTCCACACCCATAAAAATGCATCGGCATCCGGCTGTACGGAGAAGAGAGAGAGTCTGTTCATCCGCACGTTCCACCCGAAGCGCGCAGATGAAAGGAAGGCTGATCTCTGCGGTATATCGCTGACAGAATTCTGCAATCCACTGCCGATCAGACACAAACATCTCATCCCAGAATTCAAAACTTCCGGCTCCGTATGTTTCCATCAGGAATCTGCATTCAGACATCACTCTGTCCACACTTCTCTTTCTGACAAAATGCTGTTTTTTCCCCTCCTGTTTTTCATACAGTTTCAAAATGGAAGCATTGTTGCAGAAATGGCATTTGTAGGGACAGCCCCGGCCGCTTGCCAGAGGAAATCCAGCGATATGTGTCAGGGAAAACTGATGGGGCTGTATGCCTGACCGGATAAAAATTTCTCTGTCCCAGTAAGGCAGATCATCCAGAATTTCCGGAGCGGGCAGGGGATTTTTTATGATTTCCCCTGTCTTTTTCTTCACCCACAGTCCCGGAGTCTGATCAAAGGATTTTCCCTGTTCCAGACATTGGATCAAATCCCGCATGGGACTTTCCCCCTCTCCTCTGCAGACAATATCCACGCCCGGATGGGCAATGACTTCCTCCGGGCTGAGTGTGGGATGAAACCCGCCACAGAGAATCAGAAAATCGCCTTTGTCCCGAATAAGGGATATATGTTCGGATATTCTTTTCCAGTGCGGCGTATGTATGCTGAACCCGATGATATGCGGTGAGATTTCCTCAATCCGGGCTGTCAGCTTGTCTGTGTCTTTCTGATCTGAAATATTTGCCAGAAATGTTTCGGTGCCGGAAATGTGCTTTTTCACAAAAGCAGATACAGCCGCTATTCCGCTGTTAAAAGCGGGGCCGTTGGAAATGTGGTTGACAAAAAGTATTCGCATTTTTCTCCTTGAAAATAAAAAAATTTCTCAGTCAGTTGTTTTTCCTGATTTTTCTGAGATAGGCTTCTATTTCCTCTGCCGAGAGTCCCTTCAGACGATCTTCTGCTTTGTATCTGGAGAGAACCTCTTCGGGTTTGTATCTGGACAGAATCTCTTCGGGTCCAAGCCCCCGCAGACGCTCCTCCACTGACATACCGGACAGAATCAGATCCGCCCACATTTTTCCCATTTCCATAACTTTTTCAGGGGTCAGTTCCGCTGTTTCCATATGCAGTTCTCCTTTTTTTGAAAAAAAATGACAGATAAGACCTTCCACCAGCCACTGAACCTGCAGACGAAGAGTTTTCCATTCCGGATTTTTCAGTGTGCTGAACGCTGCGATTTTTTCTTTTTTCCGACTGGCAAAAAATTTGACAAACGCGTTGTGCGGTTCATCTGCCAGTTCATTGAGGCACAGAAGGGGAATTGCCTCCAGCATCCAGAAGTCATGCCGTTGTACACCCTTTTTTTCAGTTGGCAAATATCCAATGTCTTTCAGAACAGTCGCATCCGGTGTTTTTGAACTGAGGACAAAAGACTGCACATCCTCCTCCGCCAGATTGCGGGACTGTCTGTAAAAGGTTTCATACCCCAGTATCTGCCGGAAGGTTTCCTTTGTGACAGATTCCGTGTATTTGAACTCGATGAGAATATGCTC
>CAZDIU010000290.1:0-6812 GCA_964505535.1 uncultured Desulfobacterales bacterium
AAGGGCGGACATATTCTGGGTATCTGCGGAGGGTATCAGATCATGGGGGATCATGTTCATGATCCCCAGGGATTGGAAGGGCCAAGCGGATCAGGCAAAGGCTTGGGACTGCTGCCGGTGGAAACCACTTTGCAGGCTCCCAAAACTACCACGCTCAGCCGTTTTATATGGAAAGGGGTGGAGGGAAGCGGTTATGAAATCCATATGGGCCAAACACTGCGCACCGGCGGAGAAGCCCTGTTTACAGTTCTGGAGCAGAACGGATCGGCACCGCAAAACAGGGAAGACGGATGTGCAGCAGATGATGGCCGGATGATGGGAACCTATATGCACGGACTTTTTGACATGCCGGGCATTACCCGGCTGTGGCTGGAAAGCATAGGGCTGGAGAATCTTGCCCTATCAGACATGCAAAGCGGGCCTGGTGCCAGAGACAGGGAATATGATCTGCTGGCAGAGCATTTTGAAAAGCATGTGGACGCGGACAGCATTTTCCATTGTGCTGCAAAGTTCAAAACACACAACTGTATAAAAAAATAGAAATGCAACTTAAGGGTTGAATCTGGGAATGTAAAATCAGTTAGTTACAAAAAAAATTCCGCTGCTCTGGTTTTACATTATCCCCTTTTTGCGGAACTGGCACAAAAAAACACCCTCTTACCACTGAGAAGCAATGCTTTCAGTTCCACACTCCTGAATCGGCAAATAAGGAAATATCAGAAAATCAGCCCTGTTTATCAGGGAAGATTCCAGACCCTTGTTCTCTGTGTTACATGGTCAGTGTCAAGAGCATCCCATTTCAGCGGTGACACCCAGATTGTGACTGCGTCCGTTCCCCTGGTAAATTTGTAATCGAAATCACCCGGTATTTTCAAGGTGACAGTGGCAGGATCCGCTGTTCCATCCCCATTTACCGTGATAACAGACAGACCGTCAACCCCGGCAAGAGCATTAAAAACAGCTTCAATGCCCGGTGCCCCGTTTGCAATCAGCGCTGCCTTTCCGTATGCCAGGGAGCACAGAGACATGCCATTTGACAGGGCACTGTCATATGCCTTTATCTTTGCCTCCTCAGAGACATCAAAGTACCTGGGCACGGCCACTGCCGCCAATATACCGATGATAATCAGTACGGCGATAACCTCAATCAGGGTAAAACCCCTTTCGCCCTGCAATATTTTTCTTTTCATAAAAACCTCCTCTTTCAATTATGTATCCTTGCCAAAAATTTATATGCATTAAACGTGCCATATGAACATATTTTTTATTTAACTATAATCTTAAACAATTATAGTTCCCCATCTTCAATATTGCAAGCAACTTCCTCCAAATTTTGCAGAAAAAAACAACATATTTTGCAGACTGTTTCAAGAAATATCATGTTAAAAAACAGGAAATAAAAAAAGCTATGGCACATGACCAATTCAGCTTGATGATCAGCAGGTCGGATTGGTGTCAGCGTAATCCGACACGCTGTTTTTGATAATACAATAAAATAAAATAAATTGCTCATGCAGATTATACCCTGCAATTTTTTTATGCTGCTTTCACAAAAAGATTCCCCATTCATCCTTTAAAATGTTTTGCATCAATATTGTGTTTTTTTATCCTGTGCCAGAGGGATCTTTGATTGATTCCCAGCAGTTTCGCTGCTTTTACCTGAACCCCGCCTGTTTTCCGAAGGGCTTCAGCAATAAATCCTTTCTCGATCCGGTTCATATAGTCGTCCAGTGTTGGGGGGCTGGCATTTTCATTTTCAGAATCCGGTGATGGTTCAGGCAGAGCCGGAATAACACCCTGACTGACAATATTTTCTGGCAAATGAGCAGGATAAATCATATCACCTTCACACATCACCGCTGCACGTTCAATAGTATTCTTGAGTTCCCGCACATTGCCAGGCCAGTCCGAATTTTCCTTCAGCATCTGCAATGCCAGCGGAGAGACGCTGACCTTTTTGGCAGCCAGCTTGCAAAAATGTGCTGCCAATACAGGAATATCGTCTTTTCTCATTCTGAGGGGAGGCAGTTCGATAATGAAGACATTGATCCGGAAAAACAGATCTTCCCTGAATGTTCCCTCTGTTATCATCTGGGGCAGATTTTTGTTGGTGGCTGCAATAAAGCGCACATCCACTTTTATGGTTTTGTTTCCTCCCACCCTTTCAAATTCCCTCTCCTGAAGAACTCTCAGCAGTTTTGCCTGTGTTTCCAAAGGCATATCACCGATTTCATCCAGAAAGAGCGTACCTTCATGAGCTTCTTCAAATTTACCCTTTTTTTGTTTTTTTGCTCCGGTAAATGCACCCTCTTCATGTCCGAACAGTTCACTTTCCCACAAATCCTTTGGCGTTGCCACGCAGTTGAGTTTGATAAAGGGTTTGCCCGCTCTTTTGCTTTGTTTGTAAATGCTTGCGGAAACCAGTTCTTTTCCGGTTCCGCTTTCACCGGTGATGAGGACCGTGGAATCTGTGGGGGCAACTTTTGTAATCTGGCTCAGAACTGAGCGCATGGTTTCACTTTCCGCAATAATTTCAGGGAACATCTCACGCGCATCCACCAGAGAGAGTACAGTTTTCACCTGCTTGAAGACATCCTTCCACACTTCCACCGGCTCTTTGGATTTGCCATCAATGCTCTGCTCCTGGGGAGGAAGCACCTTCTGCGCACTTTTCATGAAATCCTGCAGGGGGTCGATGACAATCCGGAAAATGAGCAGACCGCAGAGAAATCCCACAAGAGCAATGAGCAGAACGGGCAGCAAAAGAAATGATCCCGGATCCAACTGGTTTTTCAGACTGTACTGGGTCAGCCGGTAGGTCAGTACCGAGGAAAGTGCCGCATATCCGGCAAATATTCCCGGTATGATAATATAATAACTGATATGGTAACGGGTATTTTTCATTTTCAGAAAATCTTTCACCAATCTGAAATGATTCATCACAAGATGGGAAAAAGTGTTTTTTTCGTGCATGACTGACACTCACTCTCAGCGGACAATTTTGGTCATATCCCACATGGGCAGAAAAATGGCCAGCGCAAAAAAACCGACCACAAAAGCGATGCTGATGGTCAGAAATGGGGTAATGGATTCCGTAACTCCTTTCATCGCGTATTCCACTTCCGAATCATAATGTCTGGATATTTCCGACAGCATTTCATCCAGTTTCTCGGTTTTCTCGCCGATAGCCACCATATTGATGACCATAGGGGGAAAATGTCTTGCGGAACGAAGGGTTGATGCGATACTGCTCCCCTGCAGAATGGCCGTTCTGATCCCGTCAAATTCTCTTGAAATTGCCGCATTGCCGATGGTTCCGGACAGAATGGACATGGATTCCATGACTGAAACACCGCTGTACTGAAGAATGGCAAAAATACTGGCAAAACGGGACATGGAACCTTTGATGAACAATGTCCCGAAAATCGGAATTTTGATAAATATCAGATCCCTGACATATTTTCCCTGCCCGGTTTTCAGATACAGATACAGCACACAGACCGTGATAACGGCACTTGCAAGAAGAACGGGCCAGTAATGCATGAATGTGTTGTACAGCCACAGACAGATGCGTGTGGGAAGGGGAAGAATCAGCCCCTGGGTGCGGAATATGATCACAAATTTGGGGATGACGAATATCAGCAGCACAAAAAAGGCAAAACCGAGGAAAACCGTCACATAGGCCGGATACCAGAGAGCCGCCTTGATGTCCGATTTTATTTTCTCTTCGTGCTCCATAATATAACTCAGACGATCCAGCACATTGGAAAGTGCTCCGCTGCGTTCTCCGGCATGCAGGACACTGCAATACAGAGAGGAAAATATACGGGGATGTTTTCTGAAGGCTTCCGACAGACTGTATCCTTCCCGCACATTTGCGGATATGGCGGCAACAGCAGCCTTCAGCGCGGGATTTTCCGTCTGTCTTTCCAGAATCTGCAGCAGATCCAGCATGGGAACACCGGTGCGGAACATGGTTCTGAACTGTTTGGTAAAAATAATCAAATCACGGGTTCTTACCGGGTGCAGGAGCTTTCGGATATCAGAAAAATCCGCATGAAATGTCATGCTTTTGCTTTTTCTGACACCTGCCGGAATATACCCCATCTTCAGCACCATGCCATTGGCTGTTTCCGGGGAATCCGCCTCCACTGTTCCGGATACGGTTTTTCCCTGCTCATTGATGGCCCTGTAGATATATTTTGGCATCTTTTCCTATACCATCACCACAGAAGCGGCCTCTTCAAAGGAGGTGATTCCCATCCGCACTTTTTCTGCGGCATTTTCTTTCAGTATGGTGAGTTTTCCTGTTCGCTGAACTGCCAGACTGATATTGCTGGCAGACTGGGAATTGAGAATCATCTCCCGAACCATTTCATCCACAGCCAGCACCTCAAAAACGCCGGTTCGATCCTTGTATCCGGTATTCATGCAGTTATGGCATCCTTTTGGCTGAAAAAAAGTGTTGTTTTCAGTCTTCTGTTCCTGTATTCCCCAGTAGTTCAAAATGCTTTCCGGAGGAGTAAAGGCTTCCCTGCAGTTGCTGCATAATTTTCGGACCAGCCGCTGCGCAATCAGAAGAAGCAGCACAGAGGAAATCAGGAAGGGGGCGATTTTCATGTCAATAAAACGGGTAATGGCCCCTGCCGCATTGTTGGTATGGAGCGTGCTCAGCACCCGGTGACCGGTCAGGGATGCCTGAATCGCGATTTCGGCTGTTTCACTGTCCCGTATTTCACCGACCAGAATCACATCCGGGTCCTGTCTCAGAATAGAGCGGATCCCGCTGGCAAATGTCATGCCTGCCTTATGGTTCAACTGGGTCTGGCGTATGCCTTCAATACGGTATTCCACCGGATCCTCCAGGGTGATGATATTGATATCCGACCGGTTGATTTCCTTCAGCAGAGCATACAGAGAAGTGGTTTTGCCGCTGCCGGTCGGGCCGGTGCTCAATATCATGCCATAGGGTTTTCCCAGCACAGATTCAATTTTCTCCCTGTCCTCGCTGTTCATGCCCAGCTGCTCAAGAGAGAAAACGCCCGCACTGGTATCCAGCAGACGCAGCACCATGTTTTCACCGTGTATCGTTGGCAGGGTGGAAGCACGGATATTAATCTCCCGGTGATTCTTTTTAATGGTAAATCTGCCATCCTGGGGTACTCTCATGGTAGCGATGTCCATATTGGCCAGAATTTTGATGCGGGAGATAATGGGCAGAAACAGCCGTTTGCCAAGGGTGTTCGTAGGCACATCATGGAGTTTTCCATCCACCCGGAAACGGACCTGCATCCGGTTTTTTTCCGGGCTGATGTGAATATCGCTGGCTCTCTGGCTGGTGGCAGCATCCAGCAGGGTGTCCACAAAATTGATGACAGGCGCATCTTCTGCCATGCCTTTGAGATCACGGCCGCTGATTTCCAAATCCTCAGACAGATCATCTCCGATGTTCTGCGGCAGTTCCCCTTCAGGCTGAATGCTCCGGATCAGTTCAGAAATGCCGAAATTTGCTCCAAAGAGATTCTGCACCAGTTCGTTGAATTCCTGCTCTGTGCAGACAACCGGTTTGACTTCCCTGTCCACAATGGATTCAATGGCATCCAAAGCATCAATATCCAGGGGATCGGTCATGGCCACCGTGATCAGTCTGCCTCCGTTTTTAATGGGAACAGCCTGATATTTCTGAATGGTTTCCGGAGACATGATTTGGCTCAGCCTGGGATCCGGCAGATAATACTGGGGCTGATACCGTTCCAGACGCAACTGTCTGCACAGGACACTTGCCATCTGAGACTCATCAATAATATTCTGCTGTACAATATACTGACCGAATCTCATATTGAGCCGTTTATGGCCGATCAGAGCGTCACGGAACTGTTCTTCTGTCAGCATTCCGGCTTCCAGCAGGATTTCTCCCATTTTTTTTCTCAAGAACTTTCTCCTTTGCCGTTTCATGTGCTCAGGGATTTCCCCCAAAACAGTCTGCCATGGTGTTTAAACAATGACGCTGATAACGGGTTGAATCCGCCAATGCAAAATCATCTGGTCACAAAACGTCTTCCACAGGTTCGCTTTTTCAATATCCTGTTTTTACTCATTTTCCACTTATTGGTCTGTCAAAAAAATTCTTTCACATTTAAGGAGTTGAAAATTTCTGACAGACCGGTTTCAGGTTTCTGTTATCCGCTTCTGAAAAACTGATCCCAAAAACCGCATCCCTGTCCCATGTATCAGGGGATCTGATTTTTGCATCGGAGTCTGCGGGCATACGGTTCAGCCGCTCACGGGCAGACGGGTTGTCCGGAAAACATTCATCCAAAACGATGCTGAATTTCAGTTTTTCCCTCGGACTCCACCAGGGAATCAGGCGGACCGGTTCCTCTTTTTCCTTTGCCAAAGATCGCATCCGGTCCATTGCGGATTCAAAATCTGAATACAGGCATATTTCGACAAAATATCCACGCAACGGGATCCGTTTTTCCGAGGGAACAATGAAAGGAAAAACAATTTGTGTGCCTGCGGAGATACGGTGCGGATTTCCGATATGCGGATTCTTGGCCATGACTGTCTCCAAAATCCGGGAAGATGCGGTTCCGTACACCATCCGGATCAGTTCGCCCATCGTTTCTCCGGGGTTGACAGTGATCTGCCCCAGTTTTTCCGGAAAATTCTTTATTTTTTTCTGGAGGTTCAGGGAATCTTCAGGAGAATGCTGTGCAGCGGGTTCTTTATCTTCTTTCGCATATAATCCGCTCCATTGGAGGATTTTTCCGATGTTCGTGACAGAACGGTGCTGACCGGGCCCCATGAGC
>CAZDIU010000291.1:0-6786 GCA_964505535.1 uncultured Desulfobacterales bacterium
CCGCGTCGCAGGGCGGTGAGTCCGGGCCTGAATGAACTGGTGCGGGTGCCGGGAGAGGCAGATGAGCGCCTGGGCGAGGAAGCCCGAGGCCCGGTTCCCGGCATGGTTCACCGTTATCCTGACCGGGTGCTGCTGCTGCTTTCGGATTTCTGCTCGGTGTACTGCCGTTACTGCACACGTTCCAGAGTGGTGGGACATGGTGCAGTGCATCCGGGCCGGGCCAGACTGGAGCGGGCTTTTGAGTATATCCGTTCCAACCCTGGCATCCGGGACGTGCTTCTTTCCGGAGGGGATCCGCTTCTGCTGGGCAATGACAAACTGGACTGGATTCTGTCCCGTCTCCGTGAGATTCCCCATGTGGAGATCGTGCGCATCGGAAGCAAAGTACCGGCTGTTCTGCCCCAGCGCATCACGCCCCAGCTCGTGAAAATGCTGAAAAATTATCATCCCCTGTGGATGAGCCTGCATTTCACGCATCCGGATGAGTGTACGCCCGAAACCTCCAGGGCATGCGGTATGCTGGCAGATGCGGGAATTCCTCTGGGTTCCCAGACCGTGCTGCTCAAAGGGATCAATGATGAAACACAGACCATGAAATCCCTGATGCACAGTCTGATGAAGATGCGGGTGAAACCCTATTATCTGTATCAGTGCGATCCGATAACCGGTTCCGCCCATTTCCGTACGCCTGTGGAAAAAGGACTGGAAATCATGCGGGGTCTGCGCGGACATACCAGCGGTTATGCCGTGCCCACCTATGTGGTGGATGCCCCCGGCGGCGGAGGCAAGATTCCGCTGATGCCGGAATATGTGGCAGGCAGACAGGGGGATGCTCTGGTTTTAAGAAATTACGAAGACAAGACCTATTCTTATCCGGATCCGCTCTGTTCCTGAAAAATGATTTGATATCAATCAATAAGGGGAGCGCAGATTTTTTTTCTGCGTATCCCCTGTATTTTTTGGAAAAAAGTGTCAGGTTTCAGGTGTTCAGGTGGTATATTCCGGATTCCGGCTTTTGCCGGAATGACGGATGACACAGCAGATCTCTGATTTTTGGATGGTCTGCGCAGGGTGAGTTGATAATTCACAGTTTCAATTGATGATTGATAACATGGTGCCGGGATGCCGGATTATGCTCCGGCCTGCCTTTTCATCTGAAAAAGCAGCATTTGCGATCCCGGTTCCGATGTGCAGAAAATTCTGCACATCATTTCTTTCAACTCTCAGATATAAGGAGGTCTATGTATTCCCAGGGTGAGTTTTTGTGTGTGCGGTGTGCGCGGCAGGGCAAAACCTGCTGTCAGCGTTCGGAGATCTATGTCACTCCCGGTGATGCCCAGCGGATTTTCCGCCATACCGGTCTGACCGGATTTTATGAGTATAAATCCCCGGCTGATCCAACTTATGCGGATCAGTCCGATGATCCGGTCTGGGCCGAGCATGTGTTTGATTCCGGAGGCAGACGACGGGTGCTCAAACGCATTGCATCCGGAGACTGCCTTTTTCTGAGCCAAACCGGCTGCATTCTTCCCCTGGATATACGTCCCCTGGTCTGCCGTCTGTATCCTTACACGTATACAGCGTCCGGCATTGATCGGGAACTGGAACATGGCTGTCCGTCCAATCTGCTGGCAGACGGCCAGTGTCTGACGGATGCGCTCTGCATGTCTGCGGATCAGGCATGGGAGTGGCATCATATTTTATATGAGGAGGTTCTGGCTGATGGGAATGACAATCGGGCTGTGCTATGATCTGCGGTCCGAATATCTGGCAATGGGTTACTCGGAAGAGGAAACAGCGGAATTTGACCGGGATGACACGGTAAAGGCCATAGAAGATGCGCTTTCTTTTCTGGGGCATCGTCCTGAGCGCATCGGCCATGCCCGGCAGCTTGCAGCCGCGCTGGTCGCGGGAAAACGCTGGGATCTGGTTTTCAATATTGCAGAAGGAATGCACGGCATTGGCCGGGAGGCACAGGTTCCCGCGCTTCTGGATCTGTATGAAATTCCCTACACCTTTTCCGATCCGCTGGTTATGACTCTGACCCTGCACAAGGGCATGACCAAACGCGTGATCCGGGATGCAGGCATTGCCACATCTGATTTCCGGATTGTGGAAGAGAGGGAAGATATACAGAATCTGCCCTTTGATCCGCCGTATTTCATCAAGCCGGTGGCAGAGGGAACCGGAAAGGGAGTTACACCGGATTCCATCATACGGGATCGCGCTGCACTGCTGCCTGCATGTGAACGGATGCTGGCAACCTTCCGGCAGCCCGTGCTGGTGGAGCCGTATCTTTCGGGCAGGGAATTCACCACCGCGATTGTGGGAACCGGAAAAAAAGCCAGGATTCTGGGGAGCATGGAAGTGCATCTGCGCGAGGAGGCGGAAGCCGGTGTGTATTCCTATGTGAACAAGGAAAAATGCGAGGAACTGGTCATTTACAGGCTGGTGAAATCCGCAGAGGATACTGTGGTCGCGAACGCGGAAGCCATTGCTCTGAATGCGTGGAAAGTTCTGGGATGCCGGGACGCGGGACGCCTTGACATCCGGTGCGACAGCGCGGGAAAGCCCATGTTCATGGAAGTCAACCCATTGGCAGGCATTCATCCGGAACATTCGGATCTGCCCATTATCTGCAATCATCTGAAAATCCCGTATACAGATCTGATTGGGCGGATTGTTGCCTCCGCGTCTGAACGAATCCGGAGGAAATCCTGATGCGCATTGCCATTGTCCATGACAGGGTAAAGGATTCGGATGCGGCAGATGCTCAGGATGCGGCAGTGCAGGCTGAATCTGTGAAAACCGCTCTTCTTTCTTTGGGACACAGCGCGGAAATCACGGACTGCACCCTGAATCTGGAGCAGATGGCAGCGCAGTTGAAAAAGGCTGAGGCAGATCTGGTTTTCAATCTTATGGAATCGCTGCAGGGACAGGGCAGGCTGATTCATCTCCTGCCCTTTTGTCTGGACGCGCTGGGCATTCCTTACACCGGCGCGTCCGCGGAAACCATGCTTTTGACCTCCCACAAGATCATGGCGAAAAACCATATGGTTGCCAATGATCTGCCCACTGCACAGTGGATTGGGCCGTATCCTGAAAGTGCATACGGATTTTCCCGTTCAGAGCATTTTCCTGATATAAAACAGGGAAAATGGATCATCAAATCTGTGTGGGAACATGCTTCCATCGGTCTGGATGAAAGCGGACTGGTGGAGGGACTGTCTGCGGATGAGATTCTGTGTGTCCTGAAAAAACGCGCTCCGCGCATGGGCGGAGCCTGTTTTGCCGAACGGTTCATTGAAGGCCGGGAATTCAATCTTTCCATGCTGGCCCCTGCACAGGGGCCGGAAGTGCTGTCCCCTGCGGAAATCATTTTTCAGGATTACGGGCCGGACAAAGTGCGGATTGTGGATTACAAAGCCAAATGGGATCCCGCGTCTTTTGAATTTCACCATACGCCCCGATCTTTTGATTTCAAACCGGAAGACATGGATTTGATTGAACATCTGAAGAATCTGGCGATGCAGTGCTGGAAAGTGTTCCATCTTTCCGGTTATGCACGGGTGGATTTCCGTGTGGATGAGGCAGGCAGGCCCTGGATTCTGGAAGTCAATGCCAATCCCTGTCTTTCACCGGATGCGGGCTTTGCTGCGGCACTGGAGCAAAGCGGCATTTCCTTTGCCGAGGCCGTGCGCAGGATTCTGGAAGATGTGCACAACTGTTTATAACAGCAATCATTTTTTGCAGGGATTTGAAATATACTGATCCAATTTTGGTTTTCTTTGGCACAAAAATTGATGACAGTCTGGAAACATGCCTTTCTGACCCGTATCGGCATTATTCTGAGCCGGAAATGACTGTTTTTCTGCAATCCGGTCTGAAAGCAAAAATCATGCCCGAGAAAACCAAAATTGGATCAGTATATATGAAAAATCCCTGCTTATATCCAGACCTGTATGAAATCTGAAAAGGATTTCAGCAGAAAAATCCCGGTTTTCTGCCGCAAAAACAAAAAATTTCACGAAGGTTTGATGCCCAGTTGTTTTTCAGATTTCAGCCGCAGAACGGATTGGCAAAGTGCAATCCGGCATTTCTTCTGCACAGATTCTTTTTAAGCAGAAATTTCAGAAACCTGAAAAGTCCTTTTCCCCTTGACTTTCAGGATAATGATACCATATAAAAAAACAGTCCTGATCACACATCCTGCAATCTTTCAGAGATTTGATTCAATCCCGCAAACACAGATATTCGGAGGTTCCTGTGGCAGCATCCAATGTACATGCCGCAGTTTCCTGTTTTAACAATAACTAAGGCAGTCCAATTTTGACATGCTGATTTTGCGGATGAATCTTTAGGGGGATAAAGATGATTCATGCAGCCAGATTTATGAATCTGCAATTTTCTGCCGAATCAAAAAATATTTGGTTCTTCAAGGACTTTTGTGGAAAATTTTTCCGGATGCCTGCTTTCGCAGGCATGACGTCATTCCGGCGTAAGCCGGAATCCAGTATTTCCACAAAAGATATTGAAGAACCAAATATTTTAAGACTATCCTGAAAAAAAGGAGAGCAGCCTGTGCAAAATAATGACATTGAAGAAATCATTCCCCGTCCCATGACAGATGAGGAGCGGTATTATGCGGAGCAGTTTTACAAAGAACCGGTGGAAAGCCTTAAACTGATTGAGGAAACTGCCAAATTTCTGATCGGCGCAGGTGCGGGAACATCGGGACTGTATCTGTCCGCGTTCAAACTGTCTTTCGGGGATGTCAAAGCCCCGGTTTTCTGGCTGATTCCCTTTCTCTGCTGGGCAGCGGCAATTGTTTTTCTGATTCTGACCCTGCTTCCCCGGAAATATGAAACAGGCAGAAACGAACCTGCCTCTTACAAAGCCGCTTTTCTGAAAGCCCGGAAAATCAAATATCTTTGGCTGGTATGGGGAGCAGGATTTTTCCTTCTGGGCATTCTGACAGCGATTTTTCCTTTTCTGAAATAAAGCAGCACAAGCTTCCAGCTTGTGCCTGCTGCATAAAATTTTGAGAAAAACCGGATTTTTTCCGGAAAAATCCGGTTTTTTATATCTGAAAACTTTCGGCTGGGTACTTAAATAACCCTTTATTCTTATGAGGTTATTATGCAAATGATAGAAGCGCAGGTCATAGACGCAAACCATCTGAAACTGGTTTATCCTGTTCAGATACCGCCTTATTCAAAAATTGTGATTGCCATTGTATCGGAAAAAGCGGATGACCATGAAAAGGAAGAATGGTTTGGTTTATCCCGGCAGGGACTTGCAGCCGCTTACGGTGAAGATGAACCGGAATATTCCCAAAAAATGATAATAAAATCAAATCCGGATTTTCGCCATGAATGAGGGCGATGTTGTTTTGTTCTATGCAGACCGGATGGAGGAGTGCAAAAATTAAGCGTAAGCGGTTTTTTGCACCGCCATAAATGACAAAAGTTGAGGAAAACACCATATTTGACTGGAAATATTTCAGAATAAAAGGAGAATCATCGAATGAGTGAAGAAAAGACTTTCAAGGTTCCCTGTTTAAAGTGCAAAAAGCCCTTTCATGTGAGTTATCCCATTGCGGAGCCGGATGCTGAGGGCAAAGCCGATGTCTGGGTGGAATGTCCGTACTGCAATGAAAAGCAGATGATCAGCATTCCCCGGAAATATGTTGCAGCGGATACGCCGATTGTCAGGCATGAGTAGAGGAATATATGACGGAGAAACTCCGTTCAATCGGAAATCTGGCGCCGCTCATGATTGCACAATCACGGGTAATTGCAAAAGGCAATCGTATTCGTGATGTTCAGCGTCTGGTTGAAACTTACGGCGGCAAAAAATCCGAATGGGTTAAGAAAAGCAGCCCTGTTTTTGAAATCAGCCGTTACGAATACGAATATCACTGGTATGAACATCCCGTCATCGGACGGGTTGAACTGAAACGAAAGCGGGTAAATGAAATATGATTGTCAAATTCAGACATAAAGACTCCCATTATCCCCATCTGACCGCAGGTAAACAGTATGCTGTTATCGGAATTGAAGCAGATGATTTCCGGCTTTTGAATGATCAGGGAGAGCCTTATCTGTACCCTGCACAGCTTTTTGAGGTGACTGATCCCCGTGAACCTGAAGACTGGATTACGGAATTCGGAGAGGACGGGGAACGGTATGCGTATCCGCCGACTTTGAATACCTGCGGATTTTTCGAGGATTTCTTTGACGGAAAAAAAAATGCTGTGGCAGCCTTCTGGGATATGATAAACCGGAAACTTGGAATTGCCATACTGAAGGCATCGTGAACATCAATCTGAGGACGCTATGATGAACGCATATACAATACAGCTTCCCCTGTCCGCATTTTCTGTTCTTCGGAAAACACCGGCTGAGTTTATTCAGGAAATGAAGTATGCGGCAGTTGTCAAATGGTATGAAATGGGGGAAATTTCTCAGGATAAAGCAGCAGAGATCACAGGATTATCCCGGTATGATTTTATTTTGCTGCTTAACCGCTATCAGGTTTCGGTTATTCAGTATTCTGAGGAAATTTTGGAAGAGGAATTGAAAAATGCCCGTTGACAGTGTAATTATCAATGCATCACCTCTGATACTTCTGTTTAACAGCGGGTTGTCTTTTATTCTTCCGGAAATGTTCGAAGAAATTGTAAGCCCGGAGGCAGTGCTGAAAGAAATCGCTGCTTCGCCTTCTTCGGATCACACTCCATCAAATTTAGTGGTTAAATAAAAATAACCTTTAAATTTTATTATG
>CAZDIU010000292.1:0-6760 GCA_964505535.1 uncultured Desulfobacterales bacterium
GCAGATTTCACTGCTATCCCTGCGCTGTGTCTTATCTTGGAGGCCGGGAATTCCGGCCCCGTCCCATTGACAAAACCATAGCGGAAATGGCATCCATAGACAACAACCGTCTTTTTGTCGTGGACAATTCCCTTGCCCAGGACACACAGTGGGAAAAAGATCTGTTCCGGGAAATGATCCCTTTGAAGAAAAAGTGGTGCTGCCATCCCATTGAGGATGATCCCGAAGTTCTGGACCTGGCTGCGCAGGCCGGAGCCTGGTATGTGTATCAGGCGGTTTTTGACACTTCCGATTACATTCGGGAACGGATTCAGCGATACCATGAGCACGGCATTGCGGTGGAGGGAACCATCCTGCTGGGGCTGGACAGCCATACAGAGGATTATATCAGACAGTTTATTGATTTTCTGCTGGAAATTGAACTGGATCTGGCTGAATTCACGGTACTCACGCCATTTCCGCATACAAAGGCGTTTGATGATCTGCACAGTCAGGGCCGCATTTTCTCCTATGACTGGAATGATTACACAGCAGACAAAGTGGTGTATCAGCCCAAACACATGTCTTCGGAAAAACTGCAGGAACTCTTTCACTATGCCTGGGACGCATTTTACCGGGAAGAACCCCAGGAAATGAAAATGTTCAAACTGCTGCGTCAGGTCATGGAAAAGGAAAAGGCGGACGGGACTTACCGGCAGCGGGAACGCAGACTTTCCGCATCCGCGTTTGGAAGGGATGCAGGCCGGAAAAACTGATTTTTTTTCTGTCTGAAATTCAGGCTTAAAAAAAGTCAGCCGGTTTGACTCACTGCCCGAATAATACCGATTCCCCATTGAAAAGATACCCGCAGGCAGGCAAAAATGAGGTTTTCGTGTGTTCAGAAAACCGGATTTTTCCGAAAAATCCGGTTTTTCTGAAAAACTTTATGCCTGAAAAAATTATGTTTCATAATCAATGGCGAATTGGTATCACATATTACAAACCCTGAGGGTTTTCAAAACCCTCAGGGTTTCCTTACAGGACAGTTTTACCGTTCATTCTCCTGCAAATCCTTTACCCTGCACAGGAAAGATCAAACCTGAATCATTGGGCTGGGGAAGCAGGATTCGCGGCCGGTTTCATCTGTTGAGAAATTTTTTCCATTCCCTGAAAAAAAGGTTCGGAAAAACGGGTTTTCACTGTCATGTCCATCCGGAAACTGTTGCCTTCGGTACCGGTTGAAAGCAGCAGATATTCCATCTGGCGCATGGCCTCTCCGGAGTTGGGATTTGCGGGCTGTCCCTCATTCATCTGCTGCATGAGAAAGGGGAAATTGTTCATGGCTGCATACACTTCCTGCATATCCACATAGAAGATTCCGGTGTCCCTTTTCAACTGATTTGCCAGTTCCTTATCCTCCATACGGGACAGAAAACCGGTTTCCGGATTTCCGCTCACAGCAGCCTCAAACATGGGAAAGCCTGCGGCAAAAATCAGGTTGCTGTCTTTTACACCCGCGCAAATCTGAAAAATGCCCATCACTGTGATGACATATGCCTCATTTCCCTGAATGCTGTCTTTGCGGATCATGTTCTTTTCTTCCGGGCTTAAAGACTGATACATGGTGTCCATGACAGCCTGCATCTTTTTTCCGTCTTTTACGCCGATGGTGGCAAGGAGATTGTAATTGCTCATATTGATGCTTCTGCCGTCATAAATTCCCATATTGAAGCTGCCCTCAATGTTTGACAGAATATCCTTTTCTCCGTCCACGCCATAGCGGTTCCGGAAATCAGACAGAGTGTTCTGCCATGCGGTTTTCTCCTCCTGGCTCAGTGTGTCCTGAATGATGCGGTAGTATTCCTGAAAATTCACGGCACTGGTCAGCAGCAGGGCAGGCGATTTGCCAAGACCCAGCACTGTATGCTTGTTGAACCGGATATTCTGGGAAATCTTGAGAAGATCAGAACCCTCACGGATATTGAGCAGACCCGCCACCCGGAGATCTTTTTGGGAGGCATCCACGGAAAGCCCCGCTCCCTCATAGTCTTTGAAATAGGCAAGATGCCGATCCATCCCCGGTGTCCGCCCCTGTTTCTGTGACATGTTTTTCAGGTTCTCATAGTTGTTTTGGGCAATCTTTCCGAAATTGGCATACACAAAAATGTCTTTCCCTGCATCAGTGCGGGAAATCACATCTTTGTATATACTTGTTTCTTTTACAGATTTCGTGCTTTTGAGCACCTGATTCATAAAACCGCTTACCTCAGACTTGCGGTTAAAGGCAATGAACAGATAATTTTCCTTCTGCGCGATTGCACCGTAAAGGGCATTTTCCGGATGCCGGAACAGGCTGATGTCATTTGCCTTTTCAAACACGGTTCCGGGCTTGTCATTGAGAATGCAGCGTTCCACTGCTGCCATTGCCTTTTTTCCGTCTGTCACCGGAACGAGAATCAGGCAGTCCAAAACCGGATCTCCGCCGCTCTCCTGCCATTTGACATTGTCCGCTGCCAGTCCGATTTCCTTTGCCGTGTCAAAACCATTGGCCCGGAGTTCATCCAAAACCAGAGGATTGAATCCCCATTTGCGTTTCATATCCTCAGCATCTTTCACAGGACTGCCCATGATGGTGGTTCCGTTTACGGAGAAAAGGGAATACATCTTTTCAAGGGAAGCAGTTTTTGCCATGAACTCTGTGCCTTCCGGCACAAAATCCGCAAGCGTCTTTCGTACCTCTTCCGTTTTGTTTCCCGCCTGATTTTCCTCTTTGTTTTTGCTGCATCCTGTGGAATGCAGAGCAGCGATGCCCAGTATCAGCAGCACAATAATGACAAACCGTTTTTTCATGAAAATTTCCTCCAATGCAAAAGTTATGGACAAGGTTTTATGATTTTATGAAATCTGAAAAAGATTTCAGCAAAAAAATCAGTTACTGCGTGTTTTAAAATTTCACGAAGATCAATGTCTGATGATTTTTCAGATTTCATCCTGCTGTGATTTCTGAACTGCATAACTCACAAAAATCATTCAGATTACAGTTCAGGACAACTTTGCAGCCGACCCACTTTATTTTCCGCCCCCCAGATATGCGTGCTGCACATCCGGATTGGCAAGCAGCGCGTGCGCGGAATCCTCCAATACAATATTGCCCACTTCCATTACATAGCCCCGGTGCGCAAGTTTCAGTGCCACCCGTGCATTCTGCTCCACCAGCACCACTGTGACGCCGGTCTTGTTGATTTCCTTTACAGTCTCAAAAATGGCTTTTACCAGCAGAGGAGCCAGTCCCAGACTGGGTTCATCCAGAAGCAGAATCCGGGGCTGTCCCATCAAAGCACGTCCGATGGCCAGCATCTGCTGCTCACCGCCGCTCAGGGTTCCGGCCAACTGCTCACTCCGTTCCTTAAGTCGTGGAAACAGGCGGTAAATCCAGTCCAGCGTTTCTTTCACTTTTTGGGCATCATTGACGGTAAATGCTCCCAGATTGAGATTTTCCCGCACGGTCAGGGTTCCGAACACCCGTCTTCCTTCCGGCGACTGGGTAATGCCCTGCTCCACAATTCTGTCCGCACTCAGTTTGTGCAGGGGCCTTCCCTGATACAGAATCTCTCCGCCTGTGATTTTCACCAGTCCGCTGATGGCATTGAGGGTGGTGGATTTTCCCGCACCGTTCGCGCCCAGAATGGTGACAATTTCCCCTTCTCCCACACAGAGATTGATACCGTGAAGGGCTTCCACATTGCCGTATTTCACCCGAAGATCTTTTATTTCAAGCAGCATTTTTTGCCTTGCGCAGTTATTTTAAATCTGAAGAATTTTCAGCAAAGAAATTCTGAGTCCCCGTTGTTTTCCGTTTGCCACAAAGACACAAAGACGCAAAGTTTCACAAAGTCTGATTTGCAGTTGTTTCTCAGATTTCCTGTTATTTAAGCCCGGTGCAGTTTTTATAACCCGCAAAGTTCACAAAAATTATCATATGGAACACAAAATTTTCCCCGTGTCCTTTGTGGTTGAATCTGCACATGGGGCTGTCATTCATCTTCCTCTGTTCCCAGATACGCCTCAATCACACGGGGATTTTCCCTGATTTCCCTGGGGGTTCCCTCCGCGATTTTGCTGCCGTATTCAATGACCACCAGTTTTTCGCACACTTCCATGACCAGCCCCATGTCATGTTCAATGAGCAGAACCGTAATGCCCCTTTCCCGGATTTTGCGGATGAGCTGCACCAGACTGCCGGTTTCCTGTTCGTTCATTCCTCCGGCAGGTTCATCCAGAATCAGTACCCGGGGTTTTGTGGCCAAAGCGCGGGCAATTTCCAGCAGACGCTGATTTCCGTAAGACAGATTGCCGGAAAGCATTTCCGCTCTTTTTTCCAGTCCCACAAAAGCCAGTTCTGTCATTGCCAGTTCCAGTGCTTCCCGTTCCTCCCGCTTTTGACCCGGTGTGCGGAACATGCCCCCGAAAATCCCGGATTTCATGCGGCAGTGGCATCCTGCCAGCACATTTTCCAGCACGGAAAGTTTCTGAAAAAGTCGGATGGTCTGAAAGGTGCGCGCGATTCCCAGAGACACAATCTTGTGGGTGCGCAGTCCTCCAATGGATCTGCCGTCAAAAATCACATCCCCTTCATTTGGCTGATAATTGCCGGTAATCATATTGAAAACTGTGGTTTTTCCGGCTCCGTTGGGGCCGATCAGACCGGCTATGCTTCCCTGTTCTGTGTCAAAGGAGACATTGTTCACGGCAGTCAGACCGCCAAATTTTTTTGTCAGATTCTGCAATTGCAAGAGACTCACGGATTCCCCCTGTTTTCACTGATGCCGGAGATAGGATATTTTCTGGGATGCGGCGGCAGAATGCCCTGGGTGCGGAAAATCATCATTGCCACCATGGCCGCACCGAAAACCAGCATTCTCGCGTCCTTGAATTCCCGGAAGATTTCCGGCAGACCGATGATGAGAAAGGCTCCGAGCATGACCCCCGGAATGCTGCCGGAACCGCCCATGATAATCAGGGTGAACATGACCACCGATTCCCAGAAATTGAAGGATTCCGGCGCAATGGTCATCATTTTTGCAGCATAGATATTGCCGACCATTCCGGCCCAGGCCGCGCCCAGCACAAACACTGCGAGTTTGTAATAGGCTGTGTTGATGCCGCTTCCCTCTGCCGCGACCTCATCTTCACGAAGATAATTGAGCGCACGTCCGAACCGGTACTGCTCCAGCCGGTAAAAAAGAAAGATGGTCACAGCCGTAAGGATCCAGATAAGCCAGAAAAAATGATGGGGTTTGGCAATTCTGAAGCCAAAAAGATCAGGCCGGGAAATGCCGAAAATGCCGTTGGCTCCGCCGGTAATGCCGAAAATGTCATTGATCAGGGCAATGCGCACGATTTCACCCACACCAATGGTCACAATGCACAGATAATCACCCCGCAGATGAATGATGGGACGGGCAATGATGGCTGCAAACAGTCCGGCTGTGACGGCAGAGGCGGGAAGAAGAAAAAGAATGGGAATTTTGAACAGCGTGTTGAGAATGGCTGCTGTATAGGCTCCGACAGCATAAAACGCGGCATGACCCAGATTGAACAGCCCGGTATGTCCCACAATGAGATTGAGACTCAGCCCCAGCATGACATACAGCCCCACATTGTTGAGCACATCCAGCCAGTAACTGTTGAGATAAAAAGGTGTGCTGATCAGCAGTGCAGTGCAGAATCCGTAAACAAAAAAGCGTTTGGGCACATTGCGCATCATCATATTTTCTCCGCCACCCTTTCTCCCAGCAGCCCTGTGGGACGGACAATGAGAATGGCAATCAGCACGCAGAAGGCAATCGCGTCTTTCCATGCCATGGAAAGATACGCAGCTCCCAGAGATTCAATCAGCCCCAGAAGAATGCCGCCCACCATGGCTCCGGGAATATTGCCGATGCCGCCGAGAATCGCGGCTGTGAATGCTTTGAGACCGTAAACCCAGCCCATGGTGAAACTGATCTGTCCGTAATACAGTCCCACCATAAGCCCTGCCGCGCCGCCCAAAGCCGGGCCGATGAGAAAAACCAGCATGATGACCCGGTTGACATTGATGCCCATGAGCCGGGCTGCATTCTGATCAATGGCAGCCGCCCGGATGGCGGTGCCAACCTTTGTTTTCTGAATGAAAAGCCACAGAGCAGCCATCATCAGCACAGAAACCAGCAGGAGCAGGATACGCATCAGGGGGATTGGCAGCCCCATAAGAGTGATGACGGTTTTGGGAAGAATGTCTTTGGGATAATACTGATACCGGGCGCCGTAGATGAGCATGATCGCGTTCTGAAAAAAAATGGATGCGCCCAGAGCAGACACCACTGCGGAAAGCCGGGGAGATTCCCGCAGCGGTTTGTACGCGGCCTGATCCAGCAGAATGCCCACTGTGCCGACCAGTCCCATGACCATGATGGCAAGCACGATGACACCCATAAAAGCCCCAAGATGCTGGTGCAAAGCCAGAGAAGTCAGAACAGTCAGCCCCAGATACGCGCCCATGGTGAACAGATCGCCGTGGGCAAAATTGATCAGCTTGAGAACACCGTACACCATGGTGTAACCCAAAGCAATGAGGGCATAAATGCCCCCGATGGCCAGTCCGTTTGTGAATTGCTGAAAGAAAAATTCCATATGGCAGAATTTCCGTGTTCCGGGGTTGAAAAAGAAATGATTCCTGAATACATTTGAAAAACCCCTCAGGGTTTTAAAAACCCTCAGGGTTTCCCCTTATTGCTTACTG
>CAZDIU010000293.1:0-6753 GCA_964505535.1 uncultured Desulfobacterales bacterium
GACATGGCATCGCCGAGAAAGGCAAAACCATCGGCTTTGCTGTCCATGGACAGTTTTTGGATTTCTGTCTGAATTCCCTCTGCCACCGCCCTGAGACTGCCGTCAAAAACAAAAAGGGAGGCCCTGCTGTTTTCAAGGATATAGTCAACTTCCACTGCGGTCAGTTTGTGATTGACCGGAACCACTGCAGCCCCGGCTTTGATCGCGCCGAAAAAGGAGAACACAAAATCAAAACTGTTCTGTCCCATAATCGCGACAAGGTCTCCCTTTTTCACGCCCAGAGACTGAAAACACGCGGCAGTCTGCTCACTTTTCTCCCTAACTTCCTGAAAGGTGAATTCCCTTTCCATACTGCACAGTGCGGTTTTGTCCGGATGTCTGTGTGCATTTGCATCAACAAGTTCTGCAATGTTCATTTTTTCCCCTCCTGCTGTTTCCGCCCGGTCTGATTTCTGATTTCAGCAATCCGGCGGATCAGTTTTTCCCTTGTGGCAAGAATATCCTGCTCCAAAAGTTCGAGTTCCTGTTTTCTTTCCCGGATTTCTTTGAGCTTTGCCTCTCCGTATGCCAGACTTTTTTCAATCTGCTCTGCCTCATCCGGAACATTGTCAGCCATGCCGATCATCTTCGCGATTTCCTCAAGGGAAAAACCGAAGCGTTTGCCTCTGAGGATCAGCCGGAGTCTGGCCCTGTCCCCGGCAGTGTAAACCCGCTGGTTTCCTGCGGTTCTTTGGGGCATAATCATGCCTTTTTCCTCATAAAAGCGGATGGTTCTGGGGCTGATGTCCAACTGCTCCGCAATCTGGGAGATGGTATAGGTACGGGAAGAGTTTTTTGGGTCACAGGTCATGTCCGCCTTCTTTTGCCGCTTTTTTATTCCTGATACGAATCAAAAGTCAAAAATTTTTTAATGAACAAAAACAGACTGTTATTTGTTCATGGAAGATTTGAGACTTGATTCGGATTCCCAATCGGAACATCTTTTACGTTTACGTAAAGGATCAGAAAGGCTTTGTCAAGCAGAAAGTGCGATATCCGTCACCAGGTCAAATTCGCTGACAAATCCGGTTCAAACGCAAAAAACACAGTGTTTTTAGAAAGTTCAAGGAGGGGAATATCTAAAAAAACAAATTGCCCGTGTTCTGGGGGTCTGTTTTATTCAAACGGATTTCCATTACCGGCCTTCCGATGAGTTCTGCCAATGGCAGGACAGAAAAGCCCTTTTTTTTTATACCCCGGAGAAGGCAATCTGTTTCCCGCAGCCACTGGAAAAGGCACTGCTCCGATTTTGGGGGGGTGTCATGAAGCAGAATAATGTCATCCGGCCTGACTTTGCAAAGGATTCTGGCAGCCATGCCTTTAATCCAGCGGTTTCCCCCGTCAGGAGCACGGCAACTGAAATTTACGGTATAAAGTCCGTTTTTCTTCAGGACATCCCGGAGCCGGGAATTGGTGATGCCCACAGGCGGCCGGAAGGCGCAGGCCCGGATACCGAACCCTTCCAGTATATGACAGGTTTTTTCAATTTCCTGCCCCAGGCTGCGGATGCTTCTGAGCATGATCAGGTTGTCATGACTCCAGGTATGGTTACCCACAGAATGCCCTGTCTCAATGATTTCCCGGATCAGTTCCGGGTATGCCTCTGCTTTTTTTCCGCATACAAAAAAGGTGGCTTTGCATCCGTGACGGGAAAGCAAACGGAGCAGCGCGGGGGTGGATATGGGATCAGGACCGTCATCAAAGGTCAGGGACACAGCTTTTTTTCCGCTGACACCCCGGCTGATGACAGGAAGAAAAAAACTGAAACCGGGCAGAAAAGGGGCGCAGGCACAAAGCATCACAAACAAAACCAGCGGCACAGTCGCCATCAGCGGATCTGCACAGGAAAAGAGAAGAGCGGCAAACCCCGCGGCCATGCCGCTTTTTTCCGCCAAAGACAGTTTTGCGCTGCTTTCTGTCACCTCTTTTTCCTGAATTTTTGTTTAAATATTAAGATGTTGGGCAATGCTGTCATACCAGCAGAAGCCGGTATCAGCAACACTCTGAAATCAAAGGATTCCGGCTTATGCCGGAACAGCAGCCAAAGAAAGTGGATCACTGACTTTGAAAAGGTGGTGCAGGATCATTGAATATGGAATATTTTTCAGACTGGGAAGGTGTTATGATCAGCGTAACTCTCTGAGAGGAACTTTGTAAAATCATACGGCCCGGATTGACAAAGCCAAAATCTGACAGCATCAATCTTTTGCCTGCATCATTTTTGACTTTTCAGACACGTCCGGCTCAGCGTATTCTGTGTCAGCCCCACTGGTATGCACTCTGCATGGAGATCAGCAGCACAGATTTGAATGCTCTCTCCAAAACGTATGCAGCCCCGGAACAAAAATTTCACAGGACATGAAGAAGTTATGCAGTTGAATTTCAACATGCTGATTTTTGAAAATGTGTTGAACTCAAAAAGGTCCACATAAAATCAGACAGTTAAAAAAACAACTGCACGACTTCCCATCATCTACAATCCGTATGTTTTTTCATGTGCTTCAATCTTCTGTTTGCAATGAATGCAGTATCTGGCAACAGGTCTGACTTTCAGACGTTCGACGGATATCTCCTCCTCACACATCTCGCAGATGCCGTAATGTCCCTCTTCAATGTTCTTCAATGCCTGTCGGATTTTTGCTATCAGCCTGCTCTCCCTGTCCCTCATGCGAAGGGTATAGCTCCGGGCCATGTCGTTGGAAGCATGATCCAGGGGATCAGCAGTGTCATTTGGCACAACCATCAAATCAGAAACGGTTTCTCCTGCTTTTCCCAAAAGCGTATTCAACTGTTCCTGCAACACAGCCTTAAAATATTTCAGATTCTCTTTTTCCATAAGATTAAGGATTCATTTTGTCAGCAGGTCGGAAAGATCATCAAAGATCACAGGAAAAAGATTTTGGACAGTTATGGGAGAAGACATAAAAACATCGTCTGCCGCGAATCCGCTGTCTGAAAATCTTTTCCGCAAAACAGTGACAGCTTCAGTTGACGGTTTCTTTCAGTGCTTTGCCCGGGCTGAAGCGGGGAACTTTTGCAGCTTTGATATCAATCGGTTCACCGGTTTTGGGATTGCGGCCTTTCCGTGCTTTGCGTTCCACCACCTCAAAGGTGCCGAATCCGACCAGTGTGACCTTTTCACCGTTTTTCAGGGCAGTTGAAATGTTTTCCAGAATACTGTCCACAGCGGCCTGGGCCAGTTTTTTGGATTCCAACGCTTCAGCTACATTGTCAATGAGTTCTGTTTTGTTCATCTGTTTCTCTCCTTTCAAGAAAGTTTATGATATCTATGAATGAAATAAGGCCGATTCTGAATGCGGACAGATTGTCCGCAGAAAATCACCTCTCCTGTGCCTGCAAAAATATGCACACTTCCATAACCGTTCGGAAACGTTGTCCTGTTCTGTCACATCTCCATTTTCCTGAGAAAATGTTTTTCCGAAAATTGTCAGATGTGCCCATTCAGATTTCAGAGACTCGGATCTCTTTCCTGCATCTGTATTCATCAAAATCAAAAAATTATCTCTTGCACACCTGATTTCCGAACTCAGGGTCTGTAACAAAACAACCTGTTCCAAACTCTGAGGGTTTTCAAAACCCTCGGGGTTTTCGGACAGAAAAATTGTACAGGTTATTTCGTTACAAACCCTTGTATGAAAAATCTCAGATGACCGGATTCAGGGATATCAGGATGTTTCAAGCCTTTTTGAAATCCTTTTGCTCATGGCTGTCAATCTGCATTTTCCGGATGTTTTTCCCATGCAGATCGGCTTCGTGCGATCTTTTTCTTCACAACTGTGTTCCAGTTTTCCCTTGAAAGAAATGAAGATTCATAACGCGCAAGCATCTGTTCAAACATATCACAGGGAACAGTAAAAGAAAGTTCATCATTGCGGAAGAATTTCCGCGCGGAAATGTCCCATCCGCCGATAACGGCCCTGTTTTTTCCCATTTCCCTGTATTTCAAAGGCCATGTGCCAAGACCCGCACAGGCTGCTCCCCAGGGAGATGCCACCACTTCCGGATCATTGGTGACAAAATAGGCCAGTTGATGCAGTCCTGCCAGGGGTTCTGCACGGGTGAAAAAAGTGACAAATTCCGGCAGTTCATCCTGCCCGAACAGATCCAGTGGCTTAATCACCCAGAATTTTTTCGGAACCTGCGGGGGATCAATCTCCCTGAAGGTTCTGCCAAGGGCATCCGGTGATTCACAGTAATACTCGCCTTCCATATGACCGGGAATGCCAGATGAGACATAATGAATAATGGTTTCGGTCTGCGGTTTCATAAATCCCAGCCAGAATGCGCCGCCCGGACATCCGAAACGCTCTGCACTGAACCAGGCTGCGGTTTTTTTGCGTCTGGCCCGCCAGATATGACCCATGACACAGGAAAAATTTCCAAACACTGCTCCCCAGTCTATGGCATTGCGGGATTCCCTTTCGCAGGTGGGCAGCAGGGACAGCTTGGGAGACAAACCTTCTGCCGGTTCCGCATCTGTATAAAAAATGCCCATAGGCATTTCATCCAGTCCCAGCCGTTCAAGAAAAGCAGGGATTTTTTCCATCATTCCCATTTTCATCGGACACCTCCGCTTTGTTTGGAATGAACTGAAAAATAAGGAAGAAACAGGAAATGATTTCTGAGGAGGCTGACCGGGACAGACAGAGAAATTCGGTCTCCCGGCGACCATCATTGAAATACGCTCAGCCTCCTGTGGTCGTGCCGGCTTTACCGGTTCCGGTAGTCAGAATGCAGGATTGCAGGGCTGTGTTCAGACAGCCCTGAATTGATACATGCTCCGGAACAGAGACAGGTCTGAAAACCCGCCCCCTGTATATATGGAACCGCTTATGCCGGAAACGTTGCCTTAAACTTCTCCACCAGCATGTCTGAAATTTTCCGATGGACAGTGCTGACGGTTTCATCTTCCAGGGTGTTTTCAGAAGATCGGTAAACAATTCGGAAAGATATGCTCTTTTTGTCCTGGGGAATGTTTTTCCCCTCATAAACATCGAAAAGAAAAACATCCTCCACCAGTTCTTCCCCTGCATTTCTGACCTGTTTCAGCAACTCCCAGGCCTCCGTGCGCTTTTCCAGAATCAGGGTGATGTCTCTGGAAACAGAGGGATAACGGGGAAGGGGCACAGCTTTTTTGCTTTCCGGAGCCAGAAGCCGGACAGCCTCCATGTCCAGTTCAAACACCCAGGCAGCCTGTTTCAGATCATATGCCTCGATGACACGGGGATGCACCTGACCGATGATGCCAAGTTTCTGGCCCTGCGCGGAAATTTGGGCTGTGTATCCGGGCCGGGTATAATCGCATTGGGCCTCCGGCAGGGCAGTGTATTCCTCTCCGATGCCCAGTTTTCTGAAAAGCCCTTCTGTGATGCCCCTGAGATCGTAGAAATCACAGGAGGTTTCCTTTTCATGCCAGGAAATTTCAGACCGGGAGCCGGTCCACAGTCCGCTGAGCATTTCCGGCTGATCTGGCAGACTGTCCTGCCCTTTGCTGAGAAATATCTTTCCGATCTCAAATATCTTCAGATTTCTGTTCTGCCGGGAAAGATTGCGTGACATGGTTTCCAGCAGTCCGGGAATCAGGGAGGTGCGCATGACCGACATCTCTTCGCTGATGGGATTGATGATTTTCAGCATGCGCCGTCGCGGATCCGCTGCTTTCAGCCCCAGTCTGTCACAGGAACGCTCATCAATGAAACTGTAATTGATGACTTCGGCAAAACCGGAACCGGACAGAATGTCCCTGATGCGGCTGCGCAGTTCCACCTGCGGAGTCGGAGAAATTCCCTGTGCGGGAATGGCGGGAAAGGTGACAGGGATATTGTCATATCCCCATAACCGTGCAATATCTTCCATCAGATCTTCAGGGCGGGACACATCCACCCGGAAAGAGGGCGGCGTTACCCGAAGATACAGATTCCCCTCTTTTTCCACAGCAAATTCCACTGATTTGAGCAGATCAGCCATCTGATCCCTGCCCAGTTCCAGTCCCAGATGGCGGTTTGCCGCTGCGACACTCAGACGGATGGGAGAATTTTGTATCTGAACCGGATGCTCATCTATATGCCCTTTGATCAGGGTTCCGCCTGCCACTTCCAGCATGAGCTGTGCAGCCCGATCCAAAGCCCTGACAGTTCCCTCGGGATCCACTCCTCTCTCAAAACGGTGGGAGGCATCGGTTCCAAGCCCCAGTTTTTTGGCTGTTTTCCGAATGCTGACAGGATTGAAATACGCGCTTTCAATCAGTACCCGCGTGGTGCTGTTTTCAATTTCGGAATTGAGACCGCCCATGACACCGCCTACGGCCACCGGTTTTTCTCCGTCACAGATCATGAGCATTTCTGAGGTGAGGGTACGCTCTTTTCCATCCAGGGTAATGAATTTCTCGCCCTCTGAGGCAGTGCGCACCACAATGCGCTGTCCCGCGAGGTTGTCAAAATCAAAGGCATGAAGCGGCTGCCCCATCTCCATCATGACAAAGTTGGTCACATCCACAATATTGTTGATGGATCGCAGCCCCACTGACTGCAAACGTTCCCGGAGCCACCAGGGGGAAGGTTTCACCGTTATGCCTTCAATGAGCCGGGCAGCATAACGGGGGCAGTGATCGGGCGATACAATGGTGACAGAAGTCAAATCCCGGATATTCTTTTCTCCTGCCGGAAGTTTGATTTCCGGGAATTTCACCTTGTT
>CAZDIU010000294.1:0-6750 GCA_964505535.1 uncultured Desulfobacterales bacterium
GGATGCCATCCGTCAGAAACTGGAAGAAAATCCGGCTATGGAAGAAGTGCAGGAAAGCATCAGCCCCGAAGATCGTGCCACAGATGCGGAACTTCCTGAACTCAGGGTGGATGTGCCGGAAAAAGAAATTGTGATTGAGGAAAAAATCCGTGACGATATTGACTGGAGCAATTATATTGATGAATACAACACGCCCGGCAAGGCGGCCTTTGAATCCGAAGACAGGGAATCCCCGCGCTATGAGGCATTTATCGCGCAGAAGGAATCCCTGAGCGCGCATCTGCTCTGGCAGTTTCTCATGACTTCCCCGAATCCGGAGGAGGAAAAAATCGGAAGCCTGATTATCGGCAATCTCAACAGCAACGGATTTCTGGAGGTTACGGTGCAGGATATCGCGGCTGTGAGCGGTTCCCTCCCGGAGAAAGTGGAGAATGTGCTGTCCATGCTCCAGACTTTTGATCCGGTTGGAGTGTGTGCCCGGAATTTAAGCGAAAGTCTTCTGATTCAGGCGCGACATTTCAAATGTGATGACGAGATTGTAATCCGGATTATCCGGGATCATCTTCATCATCTGGAAAACAAAAACTACAGGGCCATTGCCAGGGCATTGAAAACAACTCCGGAGCGGGTGGCTGCCGCGGTGAATGTCATCAGAGGGCTGGATCCCCGGCCCGGTCTTCAGTTCAGTGAGGATGAACCCCATTATATCACACCGGACATTTACGTTTACAAACTGGATGATGATTTCGTGATTGTCCTCAACGATGACGGTATGCCCCGGCTGCGGCTCAACACCCTCTGCCAGAATTCCCTGAGCAGCGGGGAACCGGTCACTGATGCGGCACGGGACTATATGCAGGAAAAGATGCGTTCCGCTGCGTGGCTGATCAAAAGCATTCATCAGCGGCAGAAAACCATTTACCGGGTGATGGAAAGCATACTGAAATTCCAGCGGGAATTCTTTGAAAAAGGGATAGCGTATCTGAAACCCATGGTGCTGCGTGATGTGGCTGAGGACATTGACATGCACGAATCCACCATCAGCCGGGTTACGACCAACAAATACGCATATACGCCCCAGGGCATTTTTGAACTGAAATATTTTTTCAACAGTTCCATCAGCCGTGTTCACGGTGAGGCTGTGGCCTCTGCAAGTGTTCAGGACAGCATAAGGCAGATTATAGAAAGTGAAGATCCACAAAAACCCTACAGTGATGACAAAATAGCAAAAATGCTGGAGGACAGTTCCAACATCAGCATTGCGCGGAGAACAGTGGCCAAGTACCGTGAAATGATGCGGATACTTCCATCCAACAAGCGAAAACAATACTAAACAATACTAGGAGGAAAACTATGCAGACATCTGTTACCTTCAAAAACCTGGATCCTTCCGAAGCCCTGAAAGCATACGCCGCGGAGAAACTCAACCGTTTCGACCGCTTTCTTGACAATCCGGCAGAAGCCAGTGTGGTTCTCTCTGTGGAAAAATTCCGGCACATTGCTGAAATCAATATCATCGGCGACCGTCTGAAGATCAACGGCAGGGAGGAAACCGGCGACATGTACTCGGCCATTGACATGGTGCTGGACAAAATGGAAAAACAGATCAAAAAAAGCAAGCAGAAAATCCGTGACCGCAGACTGGATCGGAAAGGAGCGAAACCCGGAGATCTGGGGTTCGGACAGACAGTGATTTCCGAGGAGGAAAGTGAAGGGGACATTATTGTCACCTCCATTGATTACAAACCCATGGACCCTGAAGAGGCTGTCATGCAGCTTGATCTCGCGGACGACAGCTTTCTTGTGTTCACCAATGCCAGAACCCAGCAGGTGAACGTGGTCTATCGGAGAAACGACGGCAATTACGGTCTGGTGCAGCCCAGTCACTGAGCAGATGCCGAAGAACCGGTTCTGATTTTCGTTATGGGGCTTCTGCCCCGTAACGGATTCTGTGCGGGGCTGCTTCACGGCTCGGAGGTTTTTTGTATTGCGAATGATGAAAATTGCAGATGTATTGCAGAAAGAAGCTGTTGTCACAGACCTCAAATCCACGGACAAGAAAGGGGTCATCGAGGAGATGGTCATCCCTGCCGCGCGTATGGCGGGTGTGAAAACGCAGGAACTTGTCCGGGTGCTGATGGAGCGGGAACGGCTGGGAAGCACGGGAATCGGAGGGGGAATAGGCATTCCCCACGGAAAACTGAAAGGGATTGACTCTCTGATCCTTGGTTTCGGACTGAGCCGGAAAGGAGTTGATTTTGAATCCATTGACGGCAGGCCCACCCATATTTTTTTTCTGCTGGTCACACCGGAAAATTCCATTGACGTTCATCTCCGGATGCTTGCCAGAATTTCCGGAATCCTGAAAAATGAGGTGTTCAGAAAGCGGCTGATGAATGCCGCTGACCCGGATGAAATTCTGACAATTATCCGTGAGGAAGATGATTCCCTGTAAATGACGGACAGACTGCCCCCCATGTCCGGAAAACACGCGGCTGATCAGCCGGACGGGATTCAGCCCCCATGATAAGACTTCAGATTGTTGTTATCACCGGACTTTCCGGTTCAGGCAAAAGCACGGCCATGACGGCCTTTGAGGATGCCGGATTTTACTGCGTGGACAATATGCCGGTGGCTTTGCTGCCGAAATTTCTGGAACTGCCGGTGGAGAGCGGTTCGGAAATAGCGGGGCTGGCGTTTGTCATGGATCTGAGAGAAAAAGGATTTCTTTCCGGATATGTGCCGGTCTTTGACTTTCTCAGGAAAAAGGGATACCGTTTTCAGATACTGTTTCTGGAGGCCGATGATCATATTCTGCTGCAGCGCTACAGCCAGACCCGGCGGTTTCATCCCCTGGGCAAAGACAAAAGCATTGCGGAGGGAATCCGAGCCGAGCGGGAGCAGTTGAAAGAGCTCAGGGCCGCGGCTGACCGGATTGTGAACACCTCCCATTACACAGTGCATGAACTCAAGAAACTGATTCGGGAGCTTGCCGGGGAGAGCGGTATGCGGGTTCCCATGCGCATACGCATCCTGTCTTTCGGTTTCAAATACGGCATTCCCCATGATGCGGACCTGATTATGGATGTGCGCTTTCTGGCCAATCCCTATTTTGTGCCGGAACTCAAATCTCTGGATGGAAACACACCGGAAATTCGGGCTTATGTTCTGGGTCGGGAGGAGACAGGCGTTTTTATGGAGAAATTTCTTGGTTTGCTGGATTATCTGATTCCGCTGTATGAAAAAGAGGGAAAAGCCTATCTGACTCTCGCACTGGGATGCACGGGGGGGAAGCACAGATCCGTTGCCATAGCAGGTGCGGTGTATGATCACGTCAACACTTCGGAACGGTGGGTGAATATTGCCCATCGCGATATCGGAAAAGAATGAATCCGGAGACTTTCAGGATGACAGAACTATTATGACTGGGATAGTGGTTGTCACACATGGCTTACTGGCAGAAACACTGATCGGCACGGTTGAACTCATCACCGGTTCCCGGCCCGATGCAGTGACAGCAGTTTCCATCACACCCAATGAGGACGCGGACAGACTGCGGGAAAAAATTGTCAAAGGAATCAAGGCGGTCAACCGGAAAAGGGGGATACTCATTTTTACGGATATGTTCGGTGGAACTCCTTCCAATTTGAGTTATTCCCTCCTGGAAGAAGGGCAGGTGGAAGTCATTTCCGGGATTAACCTGCCCATGCTGCTGCGCGCGGTGGAGGAAAGGGACAAAAAAACGCTTGCCGATCTGGCGGTTTCATTGGAATCTTTCGGAAAAAGAAGTATTTCCCTGGCCAGCGGCATCCTGAGGGGAAATCGGAGAGGCTGATGGAAGGGGAGCTGATACTGGATCATGCCACAGAAGCGGACATAGTCTCTCTTCTGGCTGTTGAACGGCTGTGTTTTTCCCGGCCCTGGGGCCATATTTCCTTTTCAGCAGAGCTGGCTGCTGAAACCGGATACAATTGTACGGCAAGGGAGAAGTGTGAGCCCCCTGACAGCAGGATTGCAGGTTATCTGTTTTTTCGCGTGATTGCGGATGAGATGCAGATACTGCGAATCGCTGTGGCTCCGGATTGGAGACGGCAGGGGATAGCAAGGCAGATTCTTGGCATGGGACTGCAAAAGGCTTTGGAAGCCGGAGCCGGTGTCTGTTTTCTGGAAGTCCGTGCCTCCAATATTCCGGCAATGTCTCTGTATTCCCGCATGGGATTCCGGTGCATTGGCCAACGACCGGGATATTATCCGGAAACAGGAGAGGATGCCCTGATATTAATGAAAAATCTGAAGGAGGGATTATGAGTGTCAAAGTCGGTATCAACGGTTTCGGAAGAATCGGGCGGCTGGTGTTCCGCGCTGCCATGAAGCATCCGGATGTGGAGATCGCGGCTGTCAATGATCTGATGGATGCTGCCACCATGGCCCATCTGCTGACTTATGATTCTGTCCACGGAAAATTTGACGGCAGTGTCACAGTGGAAGGAAACAGTATCCGTGCGGATGGCAAGTCTGTTGCCATCACCTCTGTCAAGGATCCCGCTCAACTGCCCTGGAAAGATTTGGGAGTGGATATTGTCGCGGAATGCACCGGGCTCTTCCGGGATGCGGAGAGTGCGTCCAAACACCTGGAAGCCGGGGCACGGAAAGTGATTATCTCTGCACCTGCCAAGGATCCGGATATCACCATCGTGCTGGGCGTGAACGCGAACCGCTATGATCCCCGCAGTCATCATATTATCTCCAATGCTTCCTGCACCACCAACTGCCTGGCTCCTGTTGCCAAGGTGCTGCTGGAAAACTTTGGTATCCGCTGCGGACTGATGACCACCATTCACGCTTATACCGGAGACCAGCGGCTGCTGGATTTTCCGCACAAGGATCTCCGCCGGGCAAGGGCTGCTGCCCTTTCCATGATTCCCACGACCACCGGGGCAGCAAAAGCGGTTTCCCTGGTGCTGCCGGAACTGGAGGGAAAACTCAACGGTCTGGCCATCCGGGTTCCCACGCCCAACGTTTCCATTGTGGATTTTGTGGCAACAGTGGAAAAATCCGGAGTCACAGGCACGGATGTCAATCAGGCGCTGAAAGAGGCCTCCGAAGGTTCTCTGTCCGGCATCCTCGGCTACAGCGATCTGCCTCTGGTGTCTTCTGATTTCAACGGATGCAGTCTCTCATCCATTGTGGATGGGCCCACCACCTATGTGGTGGACAGCATGGTCAAGGTGCTGGCATGGTATGACAATGAAACCGGTTATTCTCAGCGCATGGTGGAACTGGCAGCCATGATCGGAAAACAGTTGTAAAAGGTGTCAGGTGTTCGGTGTCAGGTGTCAGGTACTGAATACAGAACATTGAACACCTGAACACAGGAGGATATGCAATGAAGGATCGCAGACCGTTTATTGCAGGAAACTGGAAGATGTTCAAAACGCTTCCCGAGGCTGTGGAAACTGCTGAAAGACTGGCCGGACTTGTCCGGGAAGTGAGCGACACAGAGGTTATGATCGCACCTCCCTTTACAGCCATTGCTGCGGTCGGAAATGCACTTAAAGGCAGTCCGGTGCAGTTGGGCGCTCAGAACATGTTCTGGGAGGCTGAAGGCGCATATACCGGTGAGATATCTGTATCCATGCTCGTGTCCGCGGGCTGCAGCCATGTGATTTTGGGCCATTCGGAAAGACGTCAGCATTTCGGGGAAACAGATGAGGGCATAAACAAAAAAATCCGGGCTGCCGTCAGGGGCGGACTTGTCCCGATTTTCTGTGTGGGAGAGACGGAAACAGAGCGGGATGCAAAAAATACATTTTCTGTACTTGACAAACAGATAAAAAATGGGTTAAAAGGTTTTTTTTCGGAGGAACTGGAAAAACTGGTGATCGCATATGAACCTGTATGGGCCATCGGAACCGGAAAAACAGCCACAGCAGGGCAGGCACAGGAAGTGCATGTTTATTTGCGCTCTCTGCTGGAAAAAAAATTCGGGAATCTGCTTGCCAAATCCGTAAGGATACAGTATGGGGGAAGCGTGAAACCGGAAAACATCCGCGAACTGATGCAGATGCCGGATGTGGACGGTGCACTGGTGGGCGGAGCCAGCCTTTCGGCAGACACATTTTCCAGGATCGTCCGCTACAAACAAGGGGCAGAGGTGAACAGCTAGATATATGTCAGCATTACTGATTACATTGCACATTATTGTATGTATCGCTCTGATTATGATTGTCCTGCTGCAAACAGGAAAGGGCGCTGATATGGGTGCAGCATTTGGCGGCGGCGGCAGTCAGACGTTTTTCGGCAGCACAGGGGCCTCCACATTTCTGAGTACGGCAACAACATGGGCTGCTGTCATTTTTATGTTGACCTGTCTGACCCTGGCCTATCTTTCCAGTCACAGAACCGGAAGTTCCATCATGAAAAATGCGGAAATTCCGGCGGCAGAGGAAAAGACAGATGCAGAAACAGCTTCCCCTCTGGAGACATCCGCGGAAACAAAAGCAGTGAGCGAAGAAGGGGCCGCTGATACGGCAGATAGCAGGGAAATTCCTTCACAGACAGGTTCCGTTCCGGAATCTGCGGCACCGGATGCCGCATCCGTGGAAACATCCGGGACAGATTCTGATACCGCTCCTTCTCCGGTGACAGAAGAAGGCAAAGCAGAACAGGGCAAATCGGATTAAGTGATTTTTATATGCCGAAGTGGTGGAACTTGGTAGACACGCTATCTTGAGGGGGTAGTGGGCTACG
>CAZDIU010000295.1:0-6720 GCA_964505535.1 uncultured Desulfobacterales bacterium
GAGTCATCTCTCCCGCCAGTCTGACAAATTTGTCTCGGATGTGGTGGAAATTCTTCAGTCCCTGGTATCTCTTTCTCTGGAACTGGATCTGGATTCCCTTGAAACACCGGAGCCATATGATGAAACCTCCCCCCTGTCCGTGGAAGACAGTATCCGGGAGCTTACAGAAAATTACGAACAGTTTAAAATGAATACAGATGCGGCCACAGCAGGGGCGGTGAATCTGCGGGACGCAGTGGCGAACACAGGGGCCTCTCTGGGTTTTCTGCCTGAACTGGCTGAGGCGCTGAGTGATTATCTTGAGCAGTTGGAAAAACTGACCGAGAAACTGGAACCCCGGAATATCGACGCGAAACATATTGAGACCGACAGACTGGAGCAGGTTGCCCGCCGCTATACGATGAAGAGTGAACGGCAGATCCACCGGCAGCATATCGGCGACTCTTCCGTCCCGCTGTTCCCATCCCATAAGGATCAGCCGGAGAATTTTCCCAAAGATATATCCGGAAATCATGTGCCTCCGGACGATCAGGGGAAAACAGATGGATTCGGAAAGGAAAGTAAAGCAGAAAACGCATGTCCAATCCGTCCGGAGATGGCTGCGGATGAACCGTCAGGATTTCCTGAAAAACCGAAAAGAAATGATGATCAGGAGGATCTCGGAGACAATGTTGAACTTTTTTAGTGCATTGTTTCATTTAAAATTGTGCATGTGTTTTGAGGAAAACATCAGGATGCCGGGCTGCGCTTCGCCAGCCCGACCTGGAATTTTAAGTGAAACAACGTATCAGGTCAGTTATCAGTTCTCAGACTCGGGTTCACCGGATACTGAACCGTGATAACTGATAACTGTTCACTGACAACTGTTCACTGTGAAAAGAGGATCAAATGAATTATACAAGGGAAGAAAAGGAAGGCTGCGCTCTTGTAAGAATTGAAGGGCCGTTTACCATATATGAAGCACCTGCGCTTCGGGAAATGTTTCTGGAATGCTTTGAGAAACACAGGGGACTGATACTGGATCTGGAATCAGTGACGGAATGTGACACTGCCGGAATACAGATACTGTGTTCCGCCCGCGCGACTGCCGAAGCCGGAGGAAAAACCCTGCTTGTGGATCGGATGTCTGATGCGGTTGTCAATGCCCTCTCTGCCGGAGGACTGACGTCTGAGAAAGTATCCAGACCGGAAGGGGGAGGAACAGAATGAACAAAGTGATTATGACAGCAGATGATTCGGCAAGTGTAAGACAGATGGTTTCCTTTACCCTGAAACAGGCCGGTTATGATGTGGTGGAGGCCGTGGACGGAGAGGATGCTCTGGCAAAACTCCGGTCAAACAGGGTGAACATCCTCGTAACGGATCTGAACATGCCCAAAATGGACGGCATAGAACTGATCCGGCAGGTTCGCACGGATGCCCGGTACAAATTTATGCCCATTATCATGCTGACCACTGAATCACAGGTTTCCAAAAAACAGGAAGGAAAAGCGGCCGGAGCCACCGGATGGATCGTCAAACCCTTCCGGCCTGAACAGCTGCTGGCGGTCATCAAAAAAGTGCTGAGATAAACCCGGCGGCAATGTGGAATTGCCCATAAAAAAACTGAACCCGCCTTTACAGGGAAAAGGCAGGGCAGGTTCGCGGAGGCTGTTCCGGATGAAGCCTCTGCAGGGGACGGATTATGGAAAAGTTCAAGGAAGTCTATATTGAGGAAATTGCGGAACTTCTTGCAGACATCGAATCCGCACTGCTGGAACTGACTGAGTCGCCGGACAGAAAAGAACTCATTGACAGCGTGTTCCGGGCCTTTCATACCATCAAGGGATCCGGGGCCATGTTCGGATTCGACAGAATCGTGGGTTTTACGCATGAAATTGAAACTGTTCTGGATCTGGTCAGAAAAGGGGTTGTTTCCATGAAAAAATCCCTTGTGGATCTGACGCTCTCTGCCTGTGATCATATCAGAGCAATGGCAGAGGATGACAGATCAGAGGGAAAGGATACAGAAAATATCGTCCGTCTGTTCCGTAAAATGATTCCGGAAGGTTATCAGACAGATGGTTTGCAGCCGCTGGAAGAAAAGCCGGAAGAATCGCCTGAACTGTTCACATACCGCATCCGCTTCCGGCCGAATCCGGATATTTTTGACAACGGCACCAATCCCATCCTCCTGGTGGATGAACTCCGGAATCTTGGGGAATATCAGATTATTGCCCATACCCATACCATTCCCGCGCTACAGGATCTGAATCCGCAGAAATGTTATATCCACTGGAACATCATTCTCACCACCTCTCTGAAACCAAAAGCTGTCCGTGAGATTTTCATCTTTGCAGAAGACAAATGCCGTCTGAACATTGATTTGATTCAAAGAGATGAAATCACCGATGACAGCGGAAAATACAAACGGATCGGCGACATTCTCCTCGAAAGAGGGGACATTACGCTGTCAGATCTGAAAAATGCACTGGAATCACAAAGAAAAATCGGAGAAATGCTGGTGGCTGCCGGTGTCACGGACCCGGATACGGTAGCCTCTGCACTGGCAGAGCAGGAGCATGTGCGGAATTTATCACGCAAACACCGGGATGATGTCATGACATCCAGTATCCGGGTCGCTGCAAAAAAACTGGACACCCTGGTGGATCTGGTGGGCGAACTGGTGACGGTTCAGGCCAGTCTGAGTCAGCGTTCCCTGCTTCTGGAGGATCCGGAAATGATTTCCATTGCCGAGGAAGTGGAACGCCTGACTGCGGAACTCCGGGACAATACCATCAGCATCCGCCTGGTTCCGGTCAGCACGACCTTTGGAAAATTCAGACGCATGGTATATGATCTGTCCAGTGAGCTTGGCAAGGCTGTGGCCATGGAAACCCGCGGAGGCGAGACAGAACTGGACAAAACTGTCATTGACCGGCTCAACGATCCCATTATGCACATCATCCGCAATGCCATTGATCACGGCATTGAATCCCCTGAAGAACGGATCGCGTCCGGCAAACCGCCCAAGGGGAATATTCTGCTGGCAGCCGAACACTCCGGAACAAATGTGCTGATTCGTATTTCCGATGACGGTGCAGGACTCGATCCGGTGCTGATACGCAAAAAAGCTGTCAGCAGCGGCATGATTCCTCCGGACGCACCATTATCTGAAAACGAACTGTTCTCTCTTATCTTTATTCCCGGGTTTTCCACAGTCGGGGAAATCAGCGAGATATCCGGCAGGGGAGTGGGCATGGATGTGGTAAAACGCTGCATCGAAAATCTTCGCGGTTCTGTGGAAATCAGCAGCAAAAAAGGACAGGGAACCACTGTCACCATGAAACTTCCCCTGACACTGGCCATTATTGAGGGCCTTCTGGTGGAAGTCGGTCCCACTTCCTATGTGCTGCCGCTTTCAGTTGTGGAAGAGTGCATGGAACTTACGCAGGCAGCGGCCAAAAATGCACATGGGAGAAATCTCGCGAATGTACGGGGAGAAATCATCCCGTATATCCATCTGCGGGATTTTTTCAGAATCGAAGGAGAATGGAAGGGTGTGAAGCAGATTGTCATCGTGCGCATGAACAATCTGCTGACAGGACTGGTGGTGGACAATATTATCGGTGAACATCAGACAGTGATCAAATCCCTGGGAAAACTTTACAGGAACACAAAGGTCTTTTCCGGTTCGACTATCCTGGCCGACGGGAATGTGGCACTCATTCTGGACGCATACAAACTGATTCAGCTTGCGGAAACCGAAGAGCTTCTTTCAAGAAATAACGGTGTTCACACTGCGGGTTTTCCTGCCATGATCCGGTAAGGAGGAATGTTTATGGATTCCATGGAAACAAACGGGGCAAACCAGTATCTTACCTTTACCCTGGGAGAAGAGAACTTTGCCCTTGAGATATCCAAAGTAAGAGAAGTGCTTGATTATACAAAAATTACCCGTGTTCCCCGTATGCCGGACTTTCTCCGCGGGGTGCTCAATCTCCGGGGCAATGTGGTGCCCGTGATTGATTTGCGCCTGAAGCTGGGCATGAGCGCGACAGAAAAAACACTGGACACCTGCATTGTGATTGCCGAAATCATGATTGAGGAGGAACTGGTTCAGGTGGGGGCCCTGGCAGATTCGGTAAAAGAGGTCATCAGTCTGGAAGCGGCACGCATTTCCCCGCCACCCCGGCTCGGAACCAAACTCAGAAGTGAGTTTATCCGGGGCATGGGAAAACTGGATGAAGGATTTCTCATTATCCTGGATATAGACAGGGTGCTGTCAGAAAATGAATTGGCGGTTGTCAAAGACAGCAGTTCTGTGGAAGTTCCGGACACGGAAGATGCAGAAGAAGACAAATCCGGGGAAGATGAAATTGATGAAGAGGATGCAGAAGCGGAAAACGGAGGGATTCTGGATCTGGATGCTCCTGATCCGGATGATTTTTAATCCGGAAATCTCCTGCCATTCGCTGCAATATGCTTATATTTCTATATTTATATAAACAAATTGCTCTTTGGGAGTTACGCAGTTGAATTTTGATGATCTCACAAAAACCCGGAATTTCATTGTCTGAGTCAAAATTTGTTTGACAATGCATTCAGAATGCTGCGTAAAAATTTCCCTGCCTCCCTTTAAAACAGGGAAAAAATGCTTACTCCAAAGGCAATGCCGTTTCCTTAAGGCTCCCCTCCCCTGAGGGAGGGGGAGGGGAATTTTATCCTTAAGGAAACGGCATTGACTCCAAAGGCATTGAGACAGAACTGGGGAACGGTGTTTATGATCCGCCCGGCCATAATGTGCATATCTTGAAGATACACGGGAAAAAACAGGAGATTTGTGCGGGATGAAAGACAAGATCAGGGTGCTGGTGGTTGATGATTCGGCTGTTGTCCGTCAGACACTGAAAGAAATTCTGGATTCAGCCCCGGATATTGAGGTGATTGGCACAGCAGCGGATCCGTATATTGCAGCCAGGAAAATCAACAAGGAAGTTCCGGATGTCATCACCCTGGATGTGGAAATGCCCCGTATGGACGGACTCACTTTTCTGCGGAAGGTGATGACCCAGCATCCCATTCCCGTGGTGATGTGCTCCAGTCTCACGGAAAAGGGATGTGAAACCACACTCAGAGCCATGGAATACGGAGCGGTTGACATTATTCTCAAACCCCGGCTGGGGGCAAAGAAATTTCTGGAAGAATCCCGGATAACCATCTGTGACGCTGTGCGGGCAGCAGTGCGCGCGCGGATCAAACGCATTTCCCCCAGACCGCCCCGTGTGGAAAAAAAACTGACAGCCGATGCCATCATGCCGCCGCCGCCGCAGAATGCAATGGTGCAGACGACCGAAAAAGTGGTGGCAGTCGGCGCATCCACAGGCGGAACCGAAGCCCTGCGCCAGTTTCTGGAAACATTTCCGCTCGACTGCCCGGGCATTGTCATTGTTCAGCACATGCCGGAAAACTTTACACGGGCCTTTGCCAAACGTCTCAATGATCTCTGCCGCATAGAAGTGAAAGAGGCAGAAAACGGAGACAGCGTGCTGCGGGGCCGTGCGCTCATCGGCCCGGGAAACCGGCATATTCTCCTCAAACGCAGCGGAGCCAGATATTATGTGGAGGTCAAAGACGGCCCTCTGGTGTGCCGCCACAGACCCTCGGTGGATGTGCTGTTCCGTTCAGCCGCACGTTACGCGGGCGCGAATGCGGTGGGCGTTATCATGACCGGAATGGGAGACGACGGTGCGCGGGGAATGCTGGAAATGAAACAGATGGGTGCCTATAATATTGCACAGGATGAAGCCACCTGTGTGGTCTTTGGCATGCCCAACGAAGCCATCAAACGGGGGGGCGTGGACAAAGTGCTGCCGCTGGAAGCCATATGCGGCGCTGTCATGAGGGTATGCGGCAGATGAGCGTGTTTGACATGTTTGCATACACACCCCCCATCCGGAAAATCAAACAGCATATCCGGATTCACATCGGAGAATATTATGCCAGTTCCCGTCCGGTGCTGATTTCCACCCTTCTGGGGTCCTGCGTGGCGGTCTGCATGTTTGATCCCGTTTCCCGGATCGGGGGAATGAACCACATTCTCCTGCCCGGAAAGCTTGATCTCAGACGTTTCAATATGCCGGCCCGCTACGGCATCAATGCCATGGAACTCCTTATCAACCGGATCATGAATCTGGGCGGAGAACGTCACCGCATCGTGGCCAAGGTCTTCGGCGGCGCACACATACTTCCTGCCATTTCCGCAGAAAACTGCATGGGAAGAAAAAATGTCAGTTTTGCGCTGGAATTTCTGAAAACCGAATCCTTCCAGGTTGTCAGCCGGGATGTGGGCGGCATCCAGTCCCGCAGAGTGTATTTTCACAGTGACACAGGCGATGTTTTCCTGAAACGGGGACGGCCTTTCCATGCGCATGACATCGTGATCATTGAAAGAAAAATGAAGGAGCGCATCAGTCGGCAGATTCGGAAACCCGCAGATGTGACAATTTTTGAGTAAATGCAGGATCTGTCAGTTGAAAGTTTGCACACTGATTTTATATAATGCAGCCGGATTATCGCATTGCACTCACGCTGATCCGGCCTCCAACATTAAATGAAATGATGCGCCGAATGCAGGAATTTGAAATCCAACTGCGTAACTTCAGATTTTAACAAAAACATTGTCATCCTGAAACCCTGGGGGTTTTCAAATCCCTCAGGGTTTTTCGGACAAACATTATC
>CAZDIU010000296.1:0-6666 GCA_964505535.1 uncultured Desulfobacterales bacterium
TGTTCAGGTTTCAGTGTCTGTTTCCTGACACCTGACACCCGGCATCTGAACCATCGGGTATTTTAAGAACTTCCTCTTCCCTAAACACATCTGATGCAGAATCGTACATGGCCAATTCAGTTGTTACAGAATTGCTGACTGTTCAACAACCTGAATTTTCTAAAAAATTCAGCTTGGAATCCTGCAGAATTCAACGCGGTTGTGTAACAGTGCATGACCAGTTCAGTTTTTGGATATCAAATCATCGTGCCGGATTACGCTTATGCCAATCCGATCCACTGCTGTATTCTGATGCCTCTTTCGGGTGATATGAAAATGAAACGGGTTTCATTTTCACCAAAACCGCTTATCCTTCCGCTCTGACATCTGTGGCAGGATGATCATCATGCGCCCTGTTTCTCTGCATGAAAAAAACATATGCACCTGCGGCCAGCATGGCAGTATCCAGCACAATTGTCCAGATCATATCCCATTTACCCGCGGCCTCACCCCTTGGAGTCTGAAAACATCCGCAGTGAATGCTCAGTCCCCGTGAAAGATTGAAGGCAGTCGCGGCAATAAACACAATCAGCATCCCATTGATCACGCTCATTGCGCCCGGTGTCCAGAAATTGAAAACCAGACACAGCCCGGCAATGATTTCAATCACAGGCAGGGCAACTGCCGTGAGATTGATCAACTGATCCGGCAGGATCTGGTAATTGTAAACCGCCTCGGCAAAGGCTTTGGGGTCCATGATTTTATGTATGCTGGCATAAATGAATGCAAGACCAAGCCCTGTCCGCAGAACTGCGGTAAACCGTTTTTTCATCTTCTCCTTCCTGTCTTCCGATTCTCCGAGAGAATGTCTGTTGTCTGATGTTTCCTTTGCCATACAGCCGTTGCAGGACATTTCACACAGCACACCTCCGTTTCCGCAGTGAGAGGTTTCAAACTGAAGAACCGCGTGATCAATGCCAAAGGCATGGCTGAGTTTTTCCCTTATGATTCCGGCAAATTTTTCCGTATGACTGAGCATCTGATCCGCCACCACCACATGAGCGGAAAAGGCAATGCCGGTTCCCGCGTGCCAGGCATGCAGATAATGCGCACCGCAGACCTCCGGCACTTCCTCAATTTTTTTCTGCACCTCAACCAGATCGATCTGCTCCGGTGTGGCGTTCATCAGAACAGCAACCGCCTCTTTGAGCACAGTCCAGCAGTTTTTCAGAATAAAAACCACTATCAGCAGGGAAAAAAGCGGATCCAGCCAGTACCAGGGTTTGAAGATCAGAATGATGCCGCTCACAAGCACTGCGACAGACGTAAGCAGATCGCCCAGCATGTGCAGAAACGCGCCCCGAACATTCAGACTGTGTTCTGCATCTTTATGAAGCAGCCATGCGGAGAAACCATTTCCCGCAACACCGATGGCTGCAATCCACATGACCAGTTCTCCCATGACCGGCTGGGGATGCAGAAACCGCTCCACTGCCTCACGAATGATAAACAGGGATACAGCCGTCAGAATTATGACATTGAACAGAGCTGCCAGCACCTCAGCCCGGCGGTATCCGAAACTGTGGGAAAGGGAAACACCTTTCTGTCCAATCCGAAAGGCAAAATAGGCGATGAGAATGGCGGTGAAATCACTGAAGTTATGCACTGCATCCGAGATCAGAGCCACACTGTGGGCATACAGACCGCCGATGATCTGCGCGCTGGGAATAATCAGATTCAGGATCAGTGTGATCAGCAGCCGGGAACCGCCGGCGTCTGCAACTGATGCGGTATTGTGATGATGCCCCCCGCATTCATGACCGGCCAGATGATCAGGGTCATGGTTATGAGAGCAGCATCCCGTACCCGGAAAATGTTCACGGGAATCAGCCTGCGCATTCATGGCATTTCTCCGACTGTAACCGGCTGCCCCATGTTTTTCCATACAGTCCAGCCATTGACCAGCACCCGGACATTGGAAAATCCCATGTCAATGAGCGCACGGGCCAGCTCTTTGCTCAACTCGCAGGTTTCACCTTCGCAGTAGGTGACAATCATTCTGTCTTCCGGAATTTCCTGCATGATCCGGTCAAAGTAACTGTCAAATTCCTGCCAGGGCAGATTCAGCGCTCCCTGAATATGTCCGGCCTGATAATCGTCCGCAGACCGGGCATCCAGAAAAAGCACTTTTCCGGATTCAAAAAGGCTTTTGGCCTGTTCCGGCGGAATAACCAGGCTTTCTCCGCTTCTGTCTGTAATCCGGGCTTCGGGCGACCAGTCACCCACAAGGGGAAGTCCCTGGGATCTGAACTGGTTGAGTGCCAGTGAAAGAACAAGACCGATCAGCGCAATAGCGGCTCCCTGCCACAATGCCCTGCGGATAAGTGTCGGTTCAAATGTCATAAAGATGCCCTTTCTGTCGCAATAAATTTTTCTGAAATAATGTCAATTTTTTACAATATCAATCTGTTCGGATTTTTCTTGCACGGGGAAATGGAAAAAACCGCTTTGCCCAATTTTGCAGTCCTTCAGTTTGCCCATCTTTCCGCCATGCTTCCCTTTGGATGAGGTATCATTTAAACTTATAAAGTTATTCCAGAGCAGACAGTGTGTCAAACAAATTTTTTGCCTGTCCTGTTCCTCCAGAAACTGCACCCCGGCAGTGGGAAAGGAAAACGGTTCGCCTGCAAACTCAAATTCCACCTGCCTGAGGGAAAAACGGGTCTGGCTGACCACAAACCCGGTCAGATGGGCGTAACACTGCACAGCCTCAAAATCCGGGTTGCATTTGGCCCGGAAAATTTCTTTCTGACAACTTTCCAGCACCATAAACAGGCCTCCTTTTCAAATCAGGTGAAAAACCGCTCTTATGATTTTTGATTTTTTTGTTAAGGAATGGAAAGTAAACAACTTCCACTTGTTCGTCATTCCGGCGAAAGCCGGAATCCAGCAGTTTCAGTCTGTTCCGGACTCCGGCTTTCGCCGGAGTGACGGAGGTTGTTTAATTTGCTTTCCTAAGGGTTTGTAAAAAAATAACCTGTACAATTTTTTCGTACCAAACCCTGAGGGTTTTGAAAACCCTCAGGGTTTGGAACAAGTTATTTTTATACAGACTCTAAGCATTTTTTTCTGGATGAAATCATGAACATGGGCCGATATCCGCTGGCTGTTTGGGGTTACAACTGCGCCGGTTTGCGTCACAGTGTTCTGAAATCACTGCTGACAGCTTCGAATCCTGAAATGATGTCCAAAAGTTCTGCGGTAATGGCAGCCTGACGCAGTTCCCTGAAACCGGCCTGGAGCCCCTCAAGCCGTTCCAGAATGTTTTTTTCAGCCGCCTGCATGGCCATGAGTCTGGCCGCGTTTTCACCGGCAATGGACTGGGCAAAGGCTCGGAATAAGAAAACAAACAGATGCTGCTGAAACAGATGTTTGAACATGAGATCAGGAGGCAGACCGATCAGGGGCAGACACCGGGTGGGCCACTTTTTTTTTGCATGGCCCAGCGCCCAGGCTGTGTCCAGCGGGAGCAGCCGGGTGCAGACCTGCCGGTATATCCCTCTTTCGGATGTGGTGCTGTGACATACATAAAAATGCTCGATCCCCTGTTTCGAGCGGTACTGCTCAATTTTTTGGATCACCTCCTGCACCCGGCTGCGGATGGAAGAAAGGGACCCGGGGACGGTAAAATGGGCTTCCTCGGCATACCCGGCATCCTTCAATGCCCCCCTGAGTTTATCTCCGAATATCCAGAAAACAAGTTCCGGAACATCCTTTGTGAGCATGGGAACCTGATTCAGCGCATGATTGAGGATGGCTTCGTTGAACTGGCCGCACATTCCCTGATCCGAGGCAATGATCATGCACACCGCACCCGTCACCGGGCTTTCAGGCATTTCACCCCTGCCTGTTCGCAGCAGTGCCTGCCACCCGGCATCAATGACCCCGCGATACGCTTCCAGCGACTCAACCGCGCGTTCATACTGCCGAATGCTGACGGCTGCCAGGCTTTTCATGGTTTTCACCACTGCCAGCAGTTCATGCGCGGTCTGGATCTTCCTGCTCAATGATTCCAGTGTCTGCATGATCTCCTTGTGCCGCTGCAATGACAGCCTTTAACCGGGAAACCAGTTTTTCCCACAGGTCATCATCCGCGTCCATGCCGCTCAGAATCTGATCCATAATCTGAGGTTCTGATCGGATTTCTTCCACAATGGCCTGCTGGATTTTTTCCATTTCCTCTATGGGCAGATGATCCGCAAGCCCCAGGGTTACGGCCAGCAGAACAGCGATCTGTTCACCATCGGTCAGGGGGCTGAACTGATTCTGTTTGAGCGATTCCCGCACTCTTCTGCCATGTTCCAGAGTCTTCCGGGTCTCTTCATCCAGCCGGGTTCCGAACCGGGCAAAAGATTCCAGTTCCTGAAACTGGGTGTAGGAAAGCCGGAGATCGCCCGCGACTTTCCGGTATGCGGCAATCTGCGCTTTGCCCCCCACCCGTGACACGGATTTGCCCACATCCACCGCGGGAAGAAACCCTTTGTGAAACAGTCCCGGAGAAAGGCAGATCTGCCCGTCGGTAATCGAGATCAGGTTTGTGGGGATATAGGCCGACAGGTTCTCTGCCTCGGTCTCGATAATGGGAAGCGCGGTAAGGGAACCTCCGCCCAGTTCAGGCTTCAGATGGGTCGCTCTTTCCAGCAGCCGGGAATGCACATAGAAAATGTCGCCCGGAAATGCCTCACGGCCCGGAGGACGCCGGAAAAGCAAGGAAATCTGGCGGTATGCCAGCGCATGCCGGGTCAGATCATCATAAACAAGCAGCACATCCCTGCCCTGGTGCATGAAATATTCGGCCAGGCTAGCGGCGGAATAGGGCGTGATATACTGAAGCCCCGGCGGATCATCTCCCTCGGCCACCATCACGAGACTGTATGCCATGGCCCCGTGGCGATTAAGTTCATCCACCACTCTGGCAACACTGGAACCTCTCTGGCCGATGGCGCAGTAAATGCAGAGAACATCCCTGTCTTTCTGGTTGATAATGGTGTCCACTGCCAGGGCAGTCTTTCCTGTCTGGCGGTCTCCGAGGATCAGCTCTCTCTGCCCGCAGCCAATGGGAATCAGCGCATCCACCACCTTCAGGCCGGTCTGAAGGGGTTTTTCCACCGGAGCCCGGTCAAGAATTCCGGGCGACTCTCTGAATACAGGGACGCGGGAAAGGCCCCTGACAGGGCTTTTGCCGTCCAGGGGGTTTCCCAGGGGGTCAATCACCCTGCCGATACATTCGCTGCCCACCGGAATCTCCAGCACGCATCCGCTGCGCGTGACCTCATCACCGGCACGCAGCGCATGGCTGTGCCCGAGGAGTACAATTCCCACCCTGTCCGGAAGCAAATCCAGGGCCAGACCTGTGACATGCGGCCCCAGATAAACCATCTCCTCAGCCCTCACACCCGAAAGTCCCTGGACCCACGCGATCCCCTGTCCCAGCATCCTGATGCGGCCAATCTCCTGGGGAACAGCACTGGGGCTCAGTTCCTCAACGGATTTTTCCACAGCAGTGGCAAGGTCGTTGAGCACTTTTTCCAGATCATTCTCTGTCATTGCCTCTCCCTGGTGAAGACAGCAGCAGCAAAACGCTCTGTTCAAGTTCCCTTAGGCAGTGGGACAGGTTCCATTCCACCTTTCTGTCTCCTGTTACCAGTCTCAGTCCAATGCCCAGATTCGGTTTTTCTTCAAAAGAAACGGTCCGGACCGCAGGAAATATTTCCAGAATTTTCCCGCGAAGCGCATCCGTCCGGGAGGGTGACAGCGCAATCCCCAATTCCACTTTCACATCCCCGGAAATGTCGTCATCGGGGAACCGGGCTTTTTCCTGTGCCAGTCTGTCTGCCAGAACTGCTGCCATGCGGTTTTCAACGCTCTCATCTGCAAGGTCCCGCAGCACCCTGTCACTGATTTGCATCACCTGACCGGCAACCTGCTTCCTGAGATTGTGCAGGAACATCTCCGTGTCCTGACTGAGCCGGGCTTCCCAGGAGCGCCGCACCGAATCCACCTCGCGCCTGACATCTTCCAGCGCCTTTTCCCGCCATTCAAACACTTCGTCCTTTGCTCTGGCCAGCAGATCTTTTTTCGAGTCCGCAAGAGACTGTCTTTCCCTCGCAAGTGCCTCGGATTGTTCCAAAGCCTCTTTCTGTGCAGTTTCTGCCTGATGCATGGCCTCTGCAATCTGTTTTTTCCGCTCGGCCATAGCCCGAAGAATGGGGCCATAGAGAAAGCGTTTCAGCAGTAACACCAGGATAACGAAATTGACCATCTGCGCCAGTATCGTGAACCAGTCAAAGAGCAAAGTTATCCCTCAATCTTTGAAAGAAAATAGTTCCAGAACGGATTGGCGAAGATCAGGATCATGGCGACCACAAAGCAGTAAATTGCTGTGGACTCAACCATTGCCATGCCCACAAAAAGTGTCCGGGTGATCGCGCTGGTCTCATCCGGCTGCTGGGCAATGGAACTGAGGGCCTGAACCAGTGCCCGTGCTTCACCAATGGCCGGGCCAATCCCACCGATCATGATGCACAGCCCGGCTGTAACAATTGACGATACTGCAACCCATCCCAGAGTGTCCATAAAGCTTCTCCTTTCAGAATGTTTTCCGCTTCTGCTCAACCTCCATGCCTG
>CAZDIU010000297.1:0-6649 GCA_964505535.1 uncultured Desulfobacterales bacterium
CAAAGAATTCCGGATACCGGCTTTCGCCGGTATGACGACAGTGCGTAACATCAGTTATTCAGATAGCTTCACCGGAGTGACAAAACCCGGAGGTTTGACGGCAAGCACCGAACATTGCAACTGTTCCAGAACAGCCTCTGCTGTGTTGCCGATGATAAAGCCTGAAACGCCTGTCCGTGCAACCGTACCCATGACAACAAGATCAGCCCGCAGTTCATCCGCCATTGCCGCTATCTTTTTCTGTGCATCTCCCCTTGTCAGATGAAAGCGCGGGGAAAGGTACTCATATGCCTCAGTGCCAATGCGCTCCCGCAGCTCTTCACCAAGCCGATGAAACACGTTCTGATGAAGAGCATGTTCTCTTTCAATATAGGCAGCGATTCTCTCTGCTGTGTTTTCACTCCTGCTGCGCCTGGTTCCTGCGGGAAAGGCTTCCCACGCATGAATCAGATGCAGGGAGGCAAATTCGGACAGTGCAAGGGAGCTGGCCAGATCAAGAATTTCCTGATTCAGGGTCTGCTCCACGGGCACAGATTTTAAGGGATCAAAGTCAACAGCCGCCATAATGCAGTTGTAATTTGCCTTTTCCGGTGATTTCATAACCCATACCGGGCATGGGCATTTGCGCAGCAGATGAATGTCATCACTCCCGAACAGCCTTTTGAGAAAATCCGGATTTTCCGCAGTCTTGATAAGCAGATCATGCGCATTGCGAAGCACGGTGCGGATCGCCTCAATAAAAACCATGCCGGTCTGAACCTCCAGACTGATTTTCACTCTTTTCTGATAAGGTTTGGCAAGGTTTTCCAGAATCTGCATATGGCTTTCCAGAGTCTCTTTCCGCAGGTCCTCCGTCACAGGCGGAATCACCCTGACAATTGCAAGTTTTGCCTGATTGTTTTCCGCAAGAGAAACCGCTCTTTCAACAGCCGGAGTCTGATCTGTATCAGCCTGATTCACATAAAGAATGTTTTTAAACCTTTTCATACAAATCCCTGTTCAGGCTCCTTCCCATTTTTCCCTTGTCATATTTCCTGCCAGTTCCAGCAGTCCCTGATACACGGACAGGATAATGCCGATAAGAAACAAAGCAACCAGCACCCTGGACAGATCGCTTTGGTAAAGAGCGATTCGGATGCTGTAACCGATTCCCGCATTTGCCGCAATGAATTCCGCCACAATTGTGCCTGCCATTGCCAAAGTTGCACTGCCGGAAATCACGGTGGTCAGTTTCCCCAGATTTTCAAATGCCCGGATTTTCACTTCCAACTGCCACCGCATCCGGCCTGTGACCCGGTAGAAATGCTCAATGTCTGCCACCGGTTCCGCCATAATGCCCACCACCGACAGAAGCAGAGGGAAATAGCAGATCATGGCAGCAATAATCAGCCGGGAAAGAAACCCGTCTCCGAGCAGAATGAAAATAATCGGGGCAATGGCCACAATGGGATAAGCCTGAATATTGTAGGCCGCCACCCGGACAAAGGAGCCGAACCATGTGGCCTGCCGTCCCGCAATTCCCACCAGCAGGGCCAGGCAGATGGAAAGAATCTGTCCGATCACTGCCACGGAAAGGGTGCTGACCACATCGGAAAAATATCTTCGGTATTCACTGGCAAATACTCGGTATATTTCTGCAATTCCCGGAATCACATAATCGGAAAGTCCCAGAAAATATTTGATCGTCAGCAGAAAAAGCAGTCCCAGAAAATAGATAATCAGAAACTGGCATACGCGTCTGAAAAGCATGATCATTGGCAGTTCAGTTGAAAAACTCCTCCTCAGCAGCCGAAAAGCCGGGAAAAACAGGTTCTCTCAGGCTGCATTCATAATCTCCAGCATGGTGCGATCCAGCGCCTTTCTGTCCGGATTTTCACCCTTTTTCATATTCTGCCCTGAAACTTCCACCATCCGGGGGGGTTTCCCGGAGCCTCTCAGTACAAGAATCTGACTGCAGAATTTTGACACTTCCACCACATTGTGGGAAATATAGAGAAAAAAAGTGTCGGGAAACATCTCCTTGATGTGAAGAATGATTTTTTGCCTTGTCATTTCATCCACATTGGCCAGACTTTCATCCAGAATCAGCATCTGAAAATCCTGCACCAGATAGCGCAGCAGGTTGACCCGGTTTTTCTGTCCCAGGGAAAGCCGGGAAAACCGGCGGTTCATGCATTTGGCAATGCCGAAGATGTCAATGAGTTCCTCTTTGCGCTGTTTGTGGGAATCCGGAGTGATTTTGTCAATATGCTTTCCCACGGCAGACCATCCGGGCAGTCGTTCCAGATTGTAGGTATAGGCCACCCGTTCCATGCCTTCTGTGATCACCTCTCCGGAATATCCGGCAATGTCACCGGAAAGGATTCTGGCAAAAGAGGTTTTTCCCACGCCCGAAGGGCCGAACAGGGCATGAAAACCCGGTTCCGCAAAGGTGCAGGACAGATTGCGGAACAGGCTTTTTTCCGATCCGGCATAGGCAAATGTGATGTTTCGGCATTCCAGTCGCATATTGTTTACAGATGCAGATGTTTGAGAAAATAGGGCATCTGCTTTTTCCACCATACCCAGTCGTGATTGACATCATAGCCCCAGAAATCTGCCCAGACCGGTATTTTTTTTGCGTCCAGCACCTTTTTCATGGCAAGGGTTTCATCAATGCAGTCATACTGATCGCATTTTTCCCAGGGTCCCTGGCCCACGCAGAGGATAATCTGACTGTTTCTGTATGAAGCCAGATATGCGGGATCATTGAGTCCGGGCAGGTAACACAGGGGAAAATAAAAATACAGGCGATCATCCATATAATCCCCCAGCATATACCGGGGACCGTAAAGGCCGCTCAGTGCGATCACCGTATCAAAATAACGGGGATTGCGGAAGAGGAAATTGGCTGCATGAAAGGCCCCCATGCTGCATCCTGTGGTTCCGGCCTTCTGAAATTCAGGACGCAGATGCTGCACAAAAGGCATGACCTCTTTGATGATATAATTTTCATAGGCATCATGCTTTGCGGCTCTGTCCCAGGGATGAGCGGCACGGTGAAGCCAGGATTCACTGTCAATGCTGTCTACGGTGATGAGTGTAACTTTCCCCCTGCGCACAAAGGACGCGCACGCCTCCACCATCCCGTTGTTTTCATAATCAAAGAATCTTCCGGCCGAGGAAGGGAACACGATAAAGGGTTTTCCCTCATGGCCGTAAACCTTGAGTTCCATCTCCCTGTTCAGATTGGGGCTGTGCCATTTGTGATAAGTGATGTTCATAGCATTCTGTATGCCCTCCCTGTGATTTGCTGATGTCATTTTTTATCATATTCCGCAGCAAAACGGAAGATGAATCTGTTTTTATTATTGATTATCTTTTATTGCTCAAAATATTCTGAATCAGGGATTTGATTCCCGGAATTTCTTTTTTGACCGTATCCCAGACAATCTCAAGATCAACATTGTCATAGCCGTGTATGATTCTGTCCCGCATTCCTGCCATATCTTTCCACGGAATTTCAGGATATTGTTCCCTGAAATCAGCAGAAAGACGTTTTGTTGCTTCGCCTATGATTTCCAATGCTCTGACAACAGCAAAATTAATCCGAAAATCCTGTAAGAATATTTCATGAGTTGTTTCTTTTATTATGATTTCCGCTTTTTCCATTGCATCCAAAATATCTTCAATATAATCCAGAAATTCTCTGTTCATACAGATACCACCTCATTGCGTATTTTTTCCCCGATACGGCGTTTCAGATTTTTTTTGATGGAAATATCCACTTTCATATCAAAAAGCCTGGTGAGATAATCTTCAAGATTTGCCAGTCCCATCAGTCCGATACGGGACGGGCTTTCCAGTTCAATCAGAATATCCAGATCACTGTCCGGCCGCTGCTGATTCCGGACATAGGAGCCGAACATGCCGATCTCTTTAATCCCATAGTGTTGGATAAGATATGGTTTGTGCATCTGTAAAACAGTTTTGATTTCCTCAAGTGTTTTCATTGCTTATCTCCCTGAAAATCTTTTACGGAATCCGCTGTTATCTGTCTATCTGTCTGAACCATACTTCGGTAAACTCAGTAACCATGATTCACAGGAGTAACGGATTGTCAGGATGATGAAAAATCATGGTAAATCCCTTAATCCTGAAAATCCCGGTTCAGACAGTCACGCATAATCCACAGCCATCTGTTTCACTTTTTCAATGATGTCTTTCACAGGCTCGGCAAGCTCCGGGGGCATTTTGTGAAAGTTTTTGCTGTTGGTGAAGTGCAGCAGGGCATAATACAGGGGCTTGAAGCGTTCTTCCAGATTCAGTTCAATATTTTCGAAATATTTGATAATTTTATGATATTCTTTTCTTATAAAAAGGATGGATAGGTAGATAGTTAAAATTTGAATTGCCTCTTCATTCTTAAAATTTCCAATGTTTTTTATAACTATTACACAATATTTTTCCGCTCTATCATAATCTTTAAGATTATAATAAAATAGATTAGCAAGTCCGAATGAAGAAAATAAATATCCCTTTTCAAAAGCCATCAAGTAATATTTTTCAGATTTTTCATAATTGTTTTTTATCTTATAAAAAAGACCGAGAAAGTACATAGCTTCAGGAAGATCATTTTCTGCTGCCATTAAAATATATTTTTCTGCTTTTTCATAATCGGATAAATTATGATAATATAACAGTCCAACCATATACATTGCCAATATATTTTTTTTCTCTATTGCCATTAAATAATATTTTTCTGCTTTTTCAAAATTATATAGTTTATTACAATATAAATTTCCAATTCGATAAAAGGCTTCATCATTATTTTTTTCTGCTGCCATCAAGTAATATTTTTCCGCTCTATCATAGTCGTTATAATTTGTTTCATATAAATAACCAATAGTTATAATTGCATCAATATCACCGCTTTCAATCGCCATTAAATATAATTTTTCTGCAAGTTCATATTTATTTAACTTATGACATAACCGTCCAATAAATAAACACATCCTTGTTTTATTTCTTATTTTTTGAAGAATCGAATATATTATATCGTTATTTTTTTGATAATATTGGATAGCTGACATTAATAGTTCAAAATCAGATTGAGATATTTCCTCCGCTAAATTTTCATGATTTTTTTCCAAAAATATCCTTGTATTAGCTATCAATTCATGTTCAATATCCATATCCAATTTGCCTGTCCACACCAATGCCTCTGTCAAGTAATATGCACCTTTCGGATGATAATTCCCTTTGCAAAGCATATCTATATGCCTTTTGGCTCTTTCAATCAGTTCATCCTTATCATACCAGCTTTCCAAAAACCGCACCAGCCATATCACCTTGTTCTGACTGCCTTTGGGCGCAACCCGCATGAGATACCAGATATTGAAAAACCGCTCTTTCAGGAAATACAGATTCATCTGTGTATCGGTTTCAACTCTCTGAATCATTTCAACTTTATCCAATCCCTGCAGAACCGGCAGGATTTCTTCTGTTTTCATCCGCATTTTCTTGGCAATTTCTTCTGTGCTGACGGCATCCCAGTTCAGGGCAATGGCATTGATTACTTCCCTCTGCACAGGTGCAAAATCATCCATGCGGTGTTTGTAAAGGGGCGTAACTCTGTCCAGAATGCTTTCCAAATCCCCAATGGCATTGCCGTTTTCATTGTCAATAAAAATTTCAAACAGCAAAATTATGGTGCGAATCACACCTCCGGTCATAATTCGCAATGCTTCTGCCCGTCCCTGCTGATGTTCCAGAATATGGGCAATAGTCTTTTTTTCCGCATCAGTTTTTGCCAACTGTTGCAAAAGACAGCGGGCTTCCTCTTTGTTCAATCCTTCCAAATGTTCTTTTTTGAAAAATTCATAAAACGCATGTTCATATTTAAAAAATGCTTCCAGCACAATGGCAGTCGCTCCGATGATTCGCATGTGGGGACAGGTCATCAGGATTTCCCGCAGCCGGTGGCATTCCATATCGGAAAAATTTCGGAACATCTCTGCAAGATTGTCAATAAACAGCAGCAGTTTTCGGGAATGTGTCTGCAGTTCCTGAATGAGAATGTCAAAAATAATGCGTTCATAATCCTCATTTTCCGAATATGCGGTTTCCATTTTGGTAAACAGACGGGAAAAATTTTTATCTTTGCTTTCCAGTTCTTTGGCAATGGTTTCCCACAGTTTGAACAGCCGGGTAATGCCCCAGTAGGATTCTTCTTTGAGAACAAGGGGAATCAGCCATGAACTGAGTTCGCTGTCATTTTCCACCTCATACCCCAGCCGAAGCAGGAGCGTGGTTTTTCCCATGCCCCGCTGTCCCACAATGAGAAAATGCTGTTCCGGATATTTCATGTCCGATGATTTGATTTCCTTAAACAATTTCTGAAAAACATTCCGGCGCACCACAAAGCTGGCAATGAGCTGCTCTTTGGTCTGCTCGTGGGGGTTGTATAAATTGGCGACAAGATTCTGGGTGGTCATTTGTTTGTTCCTTTTGTTTGTCTGAACCATGATTCAGTCATGTAGCGACTGTCGGATTAGCAAAGCGTAATCCGACATAAAATTACCGCCGGGAATTGTCGGATTACGGCCTTTGGGCCTAATCCGACCTTGTATGTTGAGGTTGAGGTTGAGGTTGAGTTGACCGGCACCAT
>CAZDIU010000298.1:0-6649 GCA_964505535.1 uncultured Desulfobacterales bacterium
GCTAATTACAATTAATCACACCCCTTTGTCACTTGATGAAATACAAAACCGCATACGAAACCGCATTCAAGGATCATGTCAGCACCTTTGGCGGTCATGCCTATGACGGTCTGTGGCTGATTGCGGAAGCCCTGAAAGCGGTCGGCGATGATCCGGCCAAAATCCGGGATTATCTGGAAACCGCGCAGTTTACCGGCATTGGCGGCGTATTCAAATTCTCCGCGCAGGATCACTGCGGTCTGGACAAAATGGCTTTTGAGATGCTGACCGTCAAAGACGGGAAGTTTGTGGTATACAGCAAGTAACTCTGCCGGAGGGTATGCGATTAAAAATATGTAACGGTTTTTGCAGAGAAAGCAGGGGCGGTTTCCTGTGGCCGCCCTTTGGAAAATGGCTGCCCCTACCCAAAATCCGGACTGCAAACTGAAACTTTTTCCATATTGCTTTTTCCGGCATTTTCAGATAAGGGAAATCCTCATGAATGTACAGGAAAAGAGGATTTCCCTGATCTTTTGATAGTAGCAGCAGGAATTGCGTACTTGATAAAAAGAATCTGAGCCTTGTGCGTATGCGGAAATCCTGCCGGGAAAACCGGTCTCTGAGGCTTTCGGCTCTGACAAGTTTCAGCCAGTGCGCAGCCTTCCAAAAATTTCGTGTATCAAAAAAAGCCGACTTCTCAGAAGAATCGGGCTTCCCGAAAAATTTATACACGAAAACATATGAAATGTTGCTTATCAGGAATTTTTGCCCTGATAAGTGCTTATTTTGAGTATTATCAGGGAAACTGACCTGATAATCAATGGTTAGGAGTGAAATATGACCAACGAACTACCATGTCCAGCGTGTGGTTTTTTAACTTGTGAGGATAATTATGGAAATTATAGCATATGCGAGATATGCGGCTGGGAGGACGATGGTGTTCAACTTGCAAATTCATGTTCTGGTGGTGGGGCAAATGGAGAGTCTTTGGCTGAGGCACAGGTGAAATCCTTAACTGAATACCCGCTATCAATAGAAATTGCTAACGGTATAAAAAGAAGCCCAAAATGGCGTCCACTCAGTGATGATGAAATCCAAAAATACAATGAACAAAAGGCTCAACAGCATTGGCATAACAAGGCTGTACTTTATAAATTTGAGGCTTATTGGTGCAAAAACTCATAACAAACCGGGTGCACGGGAGCCTTCCTCTGGCGCTTTAGGCCCCGTGACCTGTAGCGTTGGGCGCAATAAGTACGTATGAAAGAAAAAGAATATCGAACTTTAAGAGGTTTTCTGTATAGTGATGAACCTGATGAGGAGACTTATTTTGCATATTCTGCCACATTAAGAATTTTTGGAGACATCAACGAGTTAACTGAAATTACGAATAATCTCGGTTTTGAACCAACATCATATCATAAAAAAGGAGATAGGCGGGGGCCAAAATCACCACCTTATAATTATGATATGTGGTCATATAAAGCCCAAGTAGATAAAGAAGCCGCCATAGAGTCTCACATTGATGGGCTGTGGTCAAAGTTGAAGCCGCATAAAGAGTATTTGCTTGAACTGAAGAAAACTTTAACAGTTGATGTTTTTCTTGGCTATCGATCAAACTGTGATCATGCCGGAATTGAGGTACCGCATACTTCACTTGAAATGTTTACAGAATTAAAAATTCCGTTCGGGTTATCAATAATAGTGGCTTGATCGCCCAACAAAACCATGCATCGGATTTCTATTCCGCTGCGTTCCATAGCAACCGGTGATGGTTGACGTTATGACGCATAATGAATTGATTGACAGAAAATAATTGTCATGAGAAAAGACAGGGTTTGTCCTGCCCGAAAGCCCCTGTCACGGAAATTTTTTCATGATAACATATTTTCATGATAACATAATAAAGTGCTTAACTGTTTTTTATGAAAAGAGCGTATCTGTGACAGAACTTCCTGAACAGGCAGTTGCAGAAATTTCAAAAATTGTAACAGGCTGATCAGAATATGTTTGTCAAATGGCTTCTTAATAAATCTGCATCCGAAAGATGCTGCAACAAATTTTTTGCCAAATCACAGGATTTGCCGGAACAGACATGAACACCAGCGGATTTTCCGATTTACTGCAGTTTATCATTATGGGTGTGCAGCGGGGCAGCATTTACGCGCTGGCTGCCATGGGATTCAACATCATTTACAATGCCACAGGCATCATCAATTTTGCCCAGGGCGAGTTTGTGGTGCTGGGCGGCCTGATGATGGTCACTCTGACCATGAGCCTAAAACTTTCCATTCCCTTTGCCTTTCTGCTCACAGTTCTTTTTGTGACAGTGGTGGGCATTCTCATGGAGCGTTTCACCATCAACCCGGTCAAATCGCCGTCCGTCATGCGGCTGATCATCATCACCATTGCCGTGTCCATTCTGCTCAAGGGAGCGGCCATGTGCCTATGGGGCAAGGAATCCCATTACATGCGCCATTTTTCCGGAGACGATCCCATAGAATTTCTGGGCGCAACCATTCTGCCTCAGACTTTGTGGATTATCGGCATTCTGATGCTGGTCGTGACAGGATTCATCTTTTTTTTCAACCACACCATGACCGGAAAATGTATGCGTGCCTGTGCGATCAACCGGGATGCAGCACGGCTGGCCGGCATCAGCGACCGGAACATGGTCATGCTTTCCTTTGCTCTGTCCGCAGGCATCGGTGCGGTGGCCGGAATCATCATCACACCCATTATCCAGATGGATTACGGCAGAGGCATCATGATTGGTCTCAAGGGCTTTGGCGCTGCTGTGGTGGGCGGACTGGGAAACAGCATGGGCGCGGTTGTGGCCGGTATTCTGCTGGGCGTGGTGGAAGCCATTGGCGGAGGCTACATTTCCTCACATTATATGGATGCCATCGCGCTGCTGATTCTGCTGGCTGTGCTTTTTGTGCGTCCCAGCGGCATTTTCGGCAGTTCCGAGGCTGCACGTCTGAAAGATTTCTGATATGGGAAAAAAGGATTATATTGCACTTTTCATTTTTGCTCTGTTTCTTGCCATTGTTCCCCTGATTCTGGACAATGACTATTACACCGGGATTCTGGTTTTTACCGGTCTCAACTGCCTGACCTGCATCGGTCTGAGTCTGCTCATGGGTTATGCGGGGCAGATTTCCATGGGACATGCGGCCTTTTACGGCATTGGAGCCTATACCTCGGCCATACTCACTGTCCAATACGGATGGTCTCCCTGGACTGCCATGTTCGCGGGAGCGGTTCTGGTTATGGTTACAGCCCTGGTGGTGGGCATTCCCTCTCTGCGTCTCAGGGGGCATTATCTGGCCATGGCAACTCTGGGATTTGGTTCCATTGTGCATATTGTGGCTTTGGCAGCCATCGGACTGACCGGAGGACCCGGAGGCATCAACGGCATTCCAGGTTTTGAAATCATGGGATTTGCCCTTGATACAGATGTGCGTTTTTATTATTTCACCTGGATCACTGTGCTTCTGGGACTGTTTCTGGCCATTAACCTGATTCACTCCCGCATTGGCCGGGGACTGCGCGCGATTCACGGCAGCGAGGATGCTGCCTCCTCATCCGGAGTCAATACTTCTGTGTACAAAATTCAGATCTTTGTCATCAGTGCGGTTTATGCGTCCGTATCAGGCAGTCTTTATGCTTCCTATGTGAATTTCATAGAGCCTGATCCCTTCAGTGTCATGCACTCGGTTCTGCTGGTGACAATGGTGGCTGTGGGCGGAATGCACAGAATATGGGGAGCGGTCACAGGCGCTGTGCTTCTTTCTGTGCTGCCGGAGATTCTGGCTTCCTCGGATGCGCTTTTTTCCCTGCTGGGACTTGCCTACAAAACCGATTATGATATGCTCATCTACGGCTGCATTCTGCTGTCCATCATGCTTTTTCTCCCTGAAGGACTTCTGGACGGCATTTTCCGGGGACTGGATTTTGCTGTGCGTATCTTCAGAAAGCCCGGAAAGGAGGCGCAGACATCATGAGGCAAGCCTTTCTGAATGTAAAGGAACTGCGCAAAGTGTTCGGCGGGGTGGTGGCAGTCAATGATCTGAGTTTTGAGGCTGAGGAAGGCCATATCACTTCGGTCATCGGCCCCAACGGTGCGGGAAAAACTACCATGTTCAATCTCATTACCGGATTCACCAAACCCAGTTCGGGTCAGGTTTTTCTCAAAGAAAGGGAAATCAGCGGCATGAAGGTTCACCATATCGCTGCAATGGGTGTGGCACGAACCTTTCAGCATGTGCAGATCTTTCCGGAAATGACGGTTTTGGAAAATGTCATGGTGGGACGCCATACCCGTTCCTCATCCGGACTGGTGCATTCCTTTCTGATCCCCCCGTTTTTCCGCAAAGAGGAAAGGAAAATCCGCGAAGATGCTGCCCGGTGGCTTGCCTTTGCCGGTCTGGAAACGCTGGCAGAGCGATCAGCCGGAAGCCTGCCGCTGGGGAATCAGCGGATGCTGGAAATTGCGCGGGCAATGGCAGCAGAACCGCAGTTTCTCCTGCTGGACGAACCCGCGTCCGGTCTCAATGCCCGTGAAACCCTTGTCATGGGAGAACTGATTGGAAAGATCAAAGAAATGGGCATCACCGTGCTGCTGGTGGAGCATGACATGGAACTGGTCATGGATGTGTCTGACAAAGTGGTGGTCATCAATTTCGGAACCTGCATTGCCCAGGGAACTCCGGCAGAAGTGCAGGTCAATCCGAAGGTGATAGCGGCTTATCTGGGGGAATGATTTCAATATGCTCCGTCTTGTAAACATCAACACATCCTACGGCCTGATCCGTGTGCTGAGAAACGTGTCCCTTCACGTCAGAAAGGGAGAGATTGTCACCCTTATCGGCGCAAACGGCGCAGGCAAAACCACAACCCTGCGCTCTGTCAGCGGACTGCATCCAGTGCTGGAAGGGCAGATATTTTTCAAAGAAAAAGACATCACCAATATGCGTGCGGAAAAACTGGTTCGGTTCGGCATTGCCCAGGTTCCGGAGGGACGGCAGATATTCCGGCCCATGACGGTGGAGGAAAATCTGGAAATCGGGGGATACCTGATGTACAAACTCCACGGAAAAAAGCAGTTGCACGCGGGCATTGCGGAAATGTTTGACCTGTTTCCCATTCTCCGGGAGCGGCGGAACCAGTACGCGGGAACCCTGAGCGGCGGGGAACAGCAGATGCTGGCCATTGCCATGGCCCTGATGCTCAAACCCCAACTGCTGCTGCTGGATGAACCTTCCATGGGGCTGGCTCCGCTGATCGTGAAAGACATCTTCCGCGTCATTTCACAGCTCCGCGAAAAGGAAGGGCTGACCGTGCTGCTGGTGGAGCAGAACGCGAATGCGGCTCTGAAAGTGGCAGATCGGGGCTATGTCATGGAAACCGGAAAGATCATCATTCAGGACAAAGCCGATGCCCTGCTGGAGAATCAGGAAGTCCGGCGGGCATATCTGGGAAAAGACAAACGGGAGATATGGGAGTGATGCAGAGTCTGACCGCCCTGAAGAGACAGTGATTAATTCTGTTCATCAGCACTCTTCCATCCTTATTGCACAGCGATCAGCAGGTTTCCAATCCTTCTTCTCAACCGGAACTCCCTTTGTAAAATTCGCACAGAACCAGATAAAGAAAATATGGATCCCGCGCGCCGCCCATTTCCCGGATGGAATGCATGGCAAAGATGGGCACACCCACATCCACGGTTTTCACACCGATCTGTGCGGAGGTGATCGGCCCGACAGTGCTGCCGCACACCATGTCCGAGCGCATGACGAATTCCTGCACCGGAACCCCGGCCTTCATGCAAAGATGGCGGAACATGGCTGATGTTTCACTGTCCGTGGCATAGCGCTGTCCCGCGTTGACCTTGATCACCGGCCCCCGGTTCAGCACCGGCCCGTGATTGCTGTCATATTTTCCCGCATAATTGGGATGAAGGCCGTGCGCATCATCGGCTGAGATCATCACAGAGCGCTGAATCATCCTGACACGATCTTCCGGGATCGGACAGAGACGCTCCACCACATCTTTCAGAAAAGATCCCTGTGCACCCGCAGCAGAGGAACTTCCAATCTCCTCATGATCACTGCATACCAGCATACACGCTGTATCATTCCCTGCTTTGCTTATGGCAGTCACTCCGACATGGCAACTGATCAGGTTGTCAAGCCGTGCTGAGGTGATGAAATCCTTTTCCAGCCCCACAAAGGCAGGAGGCTGTGTGTCATACAGAAAAATGTCATAATCCAGCACCTGCGCGGGCGCACGTTCCGGGTGCTCCCTTTTGACCCGGGACAGCAGCAGATCCCGGAAATCCGGAGCCTTGTCATCCGGCAACTGGAGCAGAACCGGCGGCAGTTCTTCCTGGGAATTGATGCTTCTGTTTTTGTTCACTTCCCGATCCAGATGAATGGCCAGACTGGGAATCACCGCAAGAGGACGGTGGAAATCCACCAGTGCACTTTCAATTTCATCCCTTCCGTTTAAAAAACTGACCCTGCCAGCCAAAGACAGATCCCTGTCAAACCAGGGATTGAGCAGGGCTCCTCCATATACCTCGACCCCAAGCTGCAGATAGGAATGCCGAACCATTTCCGGGCATGGCTTGACCTTCAGACAGGGACTGTCCGCATGTGCTGCACAT
>CAZDIU010000299.1:0-6600 GCA_964505535.1 uncultured Desulfobacterales bacterium
GATAAACTTCCATCCGGCTAAAATTTAATGTGTAAAAAGTGGGACACACCCGAAACTCTTCAGAACAATCATTCGGGAGGCCGCTCCAATAAGGGCAATCATGAGAATAAAAGCGGAACTGATGATGATCAGTGTTTTTTTCTGAATATTCATAACAGGATAATGCGTAATGGAAATTGAATCAGATTTCCGGTACTGCGGAAGCAGAAATTCACCCCGGTTTCAGTGTGGAACCGCGTATCCTCCCGGTTCAGAAGGGCTGGCAGGATGCCCGTTTCCGGAATGTCCGCGCCAGACAGATCCCATGTCAGTGTTTTATAAAAAAATCCTGACAGGTTGCGGAACCAATGTATTTCATAACAGGGAATAGCACAACAGAATCATCAGGTCAACACAGATTCAGAATCTGGTTTTGAATCTGCCGATCCGCCTGTTTTTTTCAGGGACGGCAGAGCAGAAAGGAAGTGAGGGAGAGGATGGATAAAAAGAGGACTGCCCCGAAGAGCAGCCCTGTCAATATTACGGAAAAACGATGGAATGAAAAGTAAACAACTTCCACTTCTTCGTCATTCCGGCGAAAGCCGGAATCCATTAATTTCAGTCTGTTCCGGACTCCGGCTTTCGCCGGAGTGACGGAGATTATTTAATTCGCTGTCTTATGCCCGTTTTCCGAACTTTTTCCGATAACCGGCAAGCCCCGCAATGCCCAGTCCCAAAAGAGCGATGGTTGCAGGTTCAGGCACGGGCTGACCGTATGCCTGTATTTCAGATACAGAAAAATAGCGATCAGCCGTATTATCCAAAGCACCTTCAAACCGCAGGGCATCTGTGATGATATTTTGAGGGAGAACATACCTTGCGAAGTCATCAAAAGGATCCGGTCGGGTCTGCATTCCCCACGCATTTTCGTCTCCTATGAAGTCGAAATTCGGAATATCCCATGCTGTCACCCATTCATTGCTTATCATATCCCGGTAGGATAAAATGTAGGCATCATTGTCATCTGCCTGAACAACAAAGCTTTCAATGCTGAAAATGCCTCCCAGATCAATCGTCAGATAACGATCGGCCCCATCTGTGGAATCCCACCATACCGCACCCTGATCCCATTGGGTGCTCCGGGGGAAAAAAATGCCGTCCACAACAGTGCCCGCTTCCACAGTCAGCCCCGCACCCCATCCGCCGGTGAAAAAAGCACCTCCGTTGAGTGAAACAGATGTGCCTTCAGCAACATTGTATGGCATTGCATTGACAACGCCGCAAATACCGACAGCCAAAAACATGGCAAACAGAATTATTGAAATTTTTCTCATTTTTTTTCTCCTTTTGTTTACTGATTGTCAAATTCCAATAAAAAAGCCGGACTGCTTACTGTGTGCAACCCGGCTGTCTCATTGAGATCCGCGGCTTTCCGTCCCTGTCTTGCGGCAGGTTTGGCTTTGTCAGGATAAAAACATGAAAGCCTTCTCCCGGACCCGAAAGCCTGAAGAAGGCATTATCTTGGCAATTTCAGGAAAATACCTTTCATAAAAGTACCTCCTTATGGAAGAAAAATTTTTGGAGAGGTATAAATTTATTATATAATCATCATATGTATCTGTGTCAAGCTGCTTATCGGACAGACACTGCGGAACGCGGCAATAAAAAAGACAGATTCCCAAGTGGGAATCTGTCTTATTGTCAGTTTATGCGGCTGTTTTCAGAAGTTATGTTGGTAAAAGAACTATAATTTATGTGAATTATGGGTTAAACCAATCCCGAAGGCTTACTTCCGGATGGACCACAGGAGCACCGCTGCAATGAGATCAAAGACAATGAAGCAGATATACGCGGGATCGTAAGAGCCGAAACGGTCATAGCTCTGCCCGGCTATGATATAACCGGAGGTCTGGGCAATCAGGAAAAGGGACATGAAACGGTAAACCCTGGCAAAGGAAAGCCGTCCGAACAGGCTGGCGGTAATGACCGGATAAATGGACATAATTCCGCCCATGGAAAAGCCGAAGATCAGCGCAAAGCAAATCACTGCGGGTATGGAAATGCCCGTCAGGGCAATTGACAGTCCCAGGGCATTGACTGCTGCCATAATGCTTCCCACCATCCAGGGCGTGATGCGGTCACACAGACGGCCCCACAGATATTTCCCGGCAGTGGCTGTGAGCGCAGTCGCGGACAGCATGAGCATGGCTTTGCTGTCTGCAAACCCAATATCGGCAAAGCGCGGCTTCAACTGGGTCATGACACCGGCTGTTCCGGACATGAGCAGACCAAAGGCTGTGCCCAGTTTCCAGAATGCAGGGGTGCGCACCAGCGCGGCTGCATTCCAAATCCGTCCGGACAGGACAGAATCTGCCGCAGATTTTCCGCTGTCCCCTGAATTCGGCAAACCGTCCGGTTCCAGTCCGTATTCTTCGGGCCAGTCCCGGATTACCCACCAGATCACAGGCCCCAGAAACAGAATGCACGCGCCAATGATATTTGCCGCGGACTCAATTCCCTGTGTGAAAATGATGTGCATGGCCGCGAAGGGAATCACCGCACCGGCCAGGGAAATTCCTGCTGAGGCAATGCCCATTGCATTGCCTCTTTTCTGATGAAACCAGTTGTTGATGGCTGTGTTTGCCACAATGCCGCCATAGGCTCCGTTTCCCAGATAAAGAAGGATGTACAGCAGGTAAAACTGCCACAGTTGTGTGACGCGCATCAGGCTGATAAAGGAAAGACCCGCAACCGTCACTCCGCCCAGCATGAGCCACCGGATTTGCACTTTTGCCAGAAGGGAGCCGTATACAAACTGTCCGATAAAACCGGACATTGTGGCGCCGACCAGAGCAAGGTTCAGATCGGTCCGGGTCCATCCCCGGAGTTCACAGAGGGGCTGCATAAACGCGTTCATGGAGTAAAAACCGGTTCCGACAGACATGAAGTGCGCAAGAAACACAACGCCGACAATGTACCAGCCGAAAAAGATTTTTCCCGGTGCAGGTACTGCTTTGGAAGAAATGGAAGAAAAGTTCATAAACTGTTTTCTCAGATGCGGGGATCAGGATACAGGATGCGGCAACCCCCTAACGGCTGGCTTTGCGATAACCAAGCTGATCCCCGGCAATGATGGTTTTGCAGATATTGGCGGAACCCTCAACGATGACATAGGTGGGCACATCACGGTAAAAACGTGCCAGAGGGTATTCTGTGGAATATCCGTAGGCTCCCAGAATCCGCATGGCATAATTCGCGCATTTCATGGCCACCTCACCCGCAAAATACTTGGCCTGCGCCACTTCCATTCCATTGTTTTCCTTTCCCTGATCCTTTTGCCATGCGGCTTTGTACACCAGCAGGCGGGCGGCTTCCACTTCTGTGACCATCTGGGCAATCAAATCCTGATTCATCTGAAATTTGCCGATGGGCTGGCCAAACTGGTGACGATCATTGCAGTATCTGGTGGCAATTTCCAGACAGGCCTGTGCACAGCCCACAGCCCCGGCTGCTGCGGAAATGCGGGTGTTGTTCAGAGAGGAAAAAACAATGGATGCCCCGTCTCCGGGCTGTCCCAGAAGATTTTCTTTGGGCACAGGAGTGTTGTCAAAGAAAATCTCACCGGTCGGAGAGGAACGGGAACCGAGTTTGTCCAAATCTGTGGTTTTCACACCTTTGGCATTTTTCAGTTCAACTGCAAAGGCCGAGAGCCCCCTGGTGCGCAGACTCCGATCTGTATAACAGTACAGGACAGCCACATCTGCCTGACGCGCGTTGGAAATCCAGGTTTTGGACCCGTTGATTGCCCAGTGGTCTCCTTTGTCCTCGGCTGCGGTTTCCATGGAAAAGACATCGGAACCCGCGCTGGGTTCTGTGATGGCAAAACCGCCCAGATATTCACCGGAGCATAGTTTTGCCACATATTTTTTCTTTGCCTCTTCTGTTCCGTATTTGCAAATGGGATATGCACAGCCGATGCCGCTCATATTGATCTGAACCCGCAGAGAACTGGATGCCCGTGCAATCTCCTCTGTGACAAGGACCGCAGCCAGCCAGCCCATTCCCTGACCTCCATATTCCTCCGGAATGACAGAACCCAGAAATCCGAGTTCACCCATAGGCCGGATCACTTCCTCCACAGGCAGATAATGTCTGGCATCCCATTCATCCGCAAAGGGAGCGATTTTTTTGCCCGCAAATTCCCGCACTGCTCTGCGCAGCATCTCCTGTTCTTTTGTCAGTTTGAAATCCATGTCAGTTTTTCCTTTTACAAAGGCCATGTGCAACTTTTGACACCATAACAGCCGTGGTTGTCTCTTATAACAATTCGGAGTTACGCAGTTGATGAAAAATCAATCCTGAAACCTTCAGGGTTTTGAAAAAACCTGAGGGGTTATCCGCCCAACTGCGCAACTCCCAAATCAGAGAAAAATCCGGAAAAGACCATCGGCTTTGTTCTGGACAATGCCTGTATTCATTCATGCGCTGCTGTCAACGAAGCAGGATCACCTCTCAAACTGCGGTTCTGCCGATGCCGGAGTATTCGCCCGACCTGAATCTGATTGAATGGCTTTGGAAAGCCTGTGCGTGAATTTTGCTTTCTTTGCGACTGAATGCCTGACAACGGATTTGACTATTTAACTGATGTTACGCACTGTCGTCATACCGGCGAAAGCCGGTATCCGGAACTGGCTGAAAATACTGGATTCCGGCTTACGCCGGAATGACGGTCAGGGAGAGTAACCTGCTGATTTTTAAAAGGGCAGCGTAACATCAGTATTTAACATGAATCAGTGTGACAGGCGCTTCTTCCTGAAAGGAAACACCGGTAAAGGAGGACAGTTCATTGAGCACCTCGGTTGTCTGCTGAACTGAAAAGGCTGCGGCATCCACATCGCTCATGACCGCATTCAAATCCTGCTGAGAAACGGCCATTTCTGCCAGGCTGGCAGTTTTGGCATACAGGCGATCCAGTTCCAGCATCATGAGTTCATACTGATCATGAATTTTGTCATAATTGGCAAGCCGGGTTTCGGAGATGTGCAGGGTGTCTGTCAGAGATTCCCGTTTTTTTGCAGTTTCCAAATCATCCGCGTCCGCAGGGCCCATAACTGAAAGACGTTTGCCAATGCTTTCAATCTGCTTTTGAATCTCATTGCGATCAATGGTTCGGAAAAACTGCTCCAGTCCGTTTTTGGAATGGAGCAGTTTCAGGCAGATCCATAACAGACGGTTAAGCCCGGAAATCTGCACATTCGCAATCCCATCGGGTTCTGAACTGTCAGACGGCTTTTTCCCCACAGACAGAAGATGGGTGCAGACCTGTCTGAGTTTTTCAAATTTCCGGCTGTCTTCGGGACTGAGTTCCGCAAGAATCTGCGCAACCCGGTCGGAACTCATCTCCGGTTTCTGACTGCCCCACTGTCCCGAATGATCACAGGCAGCCTGAAAGCGCGGGCGGGTCGCGACAAAGGAGACCGCAAGAAGATCAAAGGCTCCGGCAAGAGGAAACACAATGTCTGCCGCATCAGCAATGATACCGAACGCGGCTGCGGAACCCAAAAAGAGCAGATTCCAGTGATTGACAAAAGCCCTGAAAAAATATTTTGCCATTGCGCAAATTCCCCGATCACAGAATGATTCCGGTCATCAGTGTCCGGGTTTCAGTGTTCAGCTTTCAGCATTTATTCCCTGAAACCTGACACCTGACACCCCGACACCTGAAACCGGTGTATCAAAAATTGGCACTCAGTTCTGTGTAGGTTTTTTTGATTTCATCCGGATTGCTGCTGAAAATCCGGGCATTTGTCCGGTTGGAGATTTCCGTGAGAAAATTTTTGTCCGCTTCTGCCCCATACGCGATGGTGTATATTTTCGGCACATCATAATCTTCACCTGCCGGAAGCAAATCCGTGAGATCATGCCGGTTCATCTGACTGGACGTGTCTTTGCCGTCACTGAGCACCAGAAGGGCATATCTCCGGTTCGGAACCTTCTGTTTCAACTGATACAGTTTTTTGTAACTTTCTGCCACAGCATCATACAGGGAGGTCTTGCCGTCCGCAAAAATCCCTTCCATACGGGTCTGCAGATCCTCTCCGCACTGCCGGATTTCGCACAGGTCTGAAAGTATGGAAATCTCATGATGAAAAACGACAATCATCACCTGATCGCGCGGTTTCATCTGCCCGATAAACTGTATGGCTCCGGTTTTTGCATTGTCCATTGCCTCGCCTTTCATGCTGCCGGATCGGTCAATGACCAGGGCAATGGTCGCGGGAACCTTAACCTCTTCCCACAGATCCCGGATGCGTTTGAGAACATTCTCCTCCGGAACCTGAAACACTTTGTCAGAGGGTATATCCGCGATCACTCCGTGTGCGGCATCAAAGGGCGCTTCCAGCGGAAAATCCTTTCGGATGGGACGAAGACCCATTTTCATTGCGGTGCGCTGTGCCTCATCGCTCAGCAGAAACGCGATAAATTGCCTGCACGCGGCATTTTTTTCCAAAGTCATCCATTCTTCCTCCAGTATGGCCACAGGATGCCGGGTCCAGACATTGCCTTCCGTGGGATAAACAGCCGTCATCCGGAAGGGACGTCCGCCGTATTTTTCATTGC
>CAZDIU010000300.1:0-6598 GCA_964505535.1 uncultured Desulfobacterales bacterium
CATAGCCGTGATGCCGCAGTTCCTGCATCATCCACTGCCCCACAACCGGGCCGGTGGCCGCGTGGTGAAGGATGTGAATTTTCCAGAATCCCAGAAGTATCTCCCTCTGCAATGCCTTTGTTTCAGTTCTGTCCATAAACACAGGCTCCTTTCTTTTTACGATTAACATAGTCGGTTTTCGTAATTTTGTCAAACAAAAATTTGCCATATTCTGTTTGGCCCTGTTTCCGGGAAATTTTTTCATATTTTGGGAGGATTCAGACGCGGGGAAGAGCAGCCATGTGATACCAATTCGCCATTGATCTGAAACATAATTTTTTCTGGCATAAAGTTTTTCAGAAAAACCGGATTTTTCAAAAAAATCCGGTTTTTTGAACACACGGAAACTTTTTTTTGCCTGCCTGCTGCAGGTATCTTTTCAATGAGGAATCGGTATGAGCAGATCGAATCTGCTTTCAGAAATCGGGATTCCTCCCTTTTGCAACAGGGAGGAATCCTTATAAAAAATAGGGAAAAAATCTGCCGAATGGCGGCAGGAAAGAATTATTTTGCGGCTTCCATCATTCTCATCAGCAGGCTCTGCACCTTGGGGTCACTGAAGAGATCCAGATTTTTGAGTTCCGCCACCTTTGCCCGGAACGCGGCAATATCCGGATTTTCCTCCACCTGCATTCCTTTTTCACCGAGCATTTTCAGCCGGTCTGCGTCTCTGTCCCGGTTGTCCTTGCGCTGGAAAACAGCGGCTTCATACATGGCTTTCTGAATCATGTCCTGCACTTCCGGTTTCAGCCCTTTCCACCACACAAGGGAAGCCACATCAATATGTGCAGAATACACATGACGGGTCATGGTCATATATTTCTGAATTTCATAAAATTTGTATACTTCCATCACCCACAGGGGATTTTCCTGTCCGTCAATTACCCCCTGCTCCAGTTCCGTGTAGATGGGCCAGGGCATGGGCGTGGGATTTGCGCCCAAAGCTTTCCAGATGGCCTGATGCAGGGCAGAATCCATGACCCGGATTTTCAGACCTTTCACATCCTCCGGACCTTTGACCGCCTTTTTGCTGTTGGTCAGATTCCGGAAACCGTTTTCAGAAAAACACAGCCCCTTGAATCCGGAACTTTCCAGGCTTTTCAGAATCTCTGCCCCCAAAGGGCCGTCCAGTATCTGATCGGCCTGATCATTGTCTTTGAACAGAAAGGGATAATCTATCACCCGTGCAATGGGATCAAAGGTGTCAAAGGGGCCGCTGGTGATCACACCCATCTGTATGGTTCCCATCTGAATCTGCTGCAGAATCTCGGTTTCATTGCCAATGGCGTTGGAATGGAAGATTTTGACTGTTATCTCCCCGTTTGACTGCTGCTCAACCAGCTCTTTGAATTTTTCCGCGGCAATATTCTGGGCAGATCCGGGTTTGGTGACAACTCCCAGTTTGATTTCGACCGCAGCAGGAGCCGGTGTGCAGAAAAGCAGAGCCGCACAGATCAGAACAAGCGAAACACACAACTTTTTCATCGAAAACCTCCTTGAAATGTGAGTTAAGTGGATGTGAAAAGGAAAACCTGCTGTTTATTGCCCTGTAATGAAAAGAAAGTCAATTGCATATTTGCTTTTTTTGGCACAAGGGGGATAAGAGGCAGATCTGCATCTTCACTGCAAAGGAAATACTGCGGGCACACAGGGAATGTTCGTGAACCTTCGCGTCTTTGTGCCTTTGCGGCAGAAAACAGGTGCAAAGGTTCAGGAAACATTGTGAAACAGGCAGGTTTTTTAAGCAGGGTTCAGATGGGACGAAAAACCATCAGGCCGCCCCTGACCTGTCCGCTGTCCGAGAAGGGGATGCAGTCCAAATTGTAGAGCATTCCCTCAAAAGGACATTTCTCCACTGTCCGAACCGTATTGGTATGGATGGAAAGACTGACTCTTCCGGTGATATGATCAGGAAAATACTCAAACAGTTTCTTTCCTGTCTCAATGGGCCGGGAATCCACAGCCAGGGTCTGAGCCTTCCGGTTGACCATGATAATGCTCTGATCCGCGGTTACGCCAATCACAGGGGTGGGAAGTTTTTCAAGAATATTCTTTGGAATCTGTTCCCCGTCTTTGGTATTCTCTGCGGTTTTTTCCCCCATCTCCGGCCTTTGTTCCGTTTCTGTCATCATAGGTTCCTGCTCCTGTATGAAATTTTATAACATCCCTGTCTGAAATGCTTCATACTGTTTAAGGATTTTAAGCGTTTTCTGTTTCATCCTTCTGCCATGAACAGAAAAACACTAAAAAATGTATTATAATATTTCACCATACCACGCAAAAATGCAATAGGGCAAGAACTGTATTCTGAAGTAGGAAAAACAGCAGAGGATACAGGAATGGGATTTTTCAGCAATCCGTGTGGGGAGATACGGATGGGAAGTGCAATAATCTTATTTTTGCACCCTGCCTGGGATTTTTATTCAGAATCCGGCCCCCTGTTTTCCGGAATCACCGGTTCCTGAGAAATGATTTCAATTTGCTGCGCGTTCTGAAATCCTCTGGGGAGTTTTCTGCCCCTGCGGCCGCGCTCGCCCATGAACTCTGCCAGACTGTTCCAGCTCAGGCGCATACTCCGTTTTCCCGCGTGAATCACCACACCGGCTCCCTGTGGCAGAACCTGCATGAATTTCACGTATTCCTGGCGTTTTTTCACTTTTTCAGGCGGAATCCCGATGATTTTGTTGCCCTTGCCTTTGGGCAGTTCCGGCAGATCGGAAACCGGGATAATCAGCATATGTCCTTCTGTGCTGAGGGAAACCAGAAATTCCCTTTTCGGATCATGCAGGACCAGGGGAAGCAGCGGTTCTGCGCCTTCAGGCAGGGTCAGCACCGCCTTTCCTTTGGTGTTTTTGGTCAGCAGACTGGAAAATTCCGTGACAAAACCGTAGCCTGCATCACTGGCCAGAAGAATTTTCTGCTCCGGTTCTGCCAGGAGAACCGAAAGAAAACGGGAACCTTCGGGAATGCTCAGACGTCCGCTCAGAGGTTCCCCCTGTCCCCGTGCCGAGGGAAATTCATTCGCTGGCAGCGCATAGGTGCGTCCTGTGCTGTCAAAAAACACGGCAGACTGTGTGCTTTTTCCGCTGACTGCACAGAGAAACGCATCTCCGGTTTTGTAGCTCAGGGAGGCAGGGTCAATACTGTGTCCTTTGGCAGCCCGCACCCAGCCGCCTGCGGACAGAATGACCGTGACAGGTTCCGCAGGCGTGAGATCCGTTTTTTTCATGGCCTTTGCCTCTTCCCGGACAACCATGCGGGTTCTGCGTTCATCCCCGAATTTTGCCGCATCCTCCCGGAGTTCCTTTTTGATCAGGCTTTTGAGACGCAGTTCCGAACCCAGAATTTTTCGGATCTGCCCCCCCTCTTTTTCCAAATCCTGTTTTTCTTTTTGCAGTTTGATCTCTTCCAGTGTTGCCAGTTGGCGCAGACGGATTTGCAGAATGGCCTCGGCCTGAGATTCACTCAGATCAAATTTGTGCATCAGCACGGTTTTGGGATCATCGCTTTCCCGGATAATGCGAATGATTTTGTTGAGATTGGCATAGGCTGTAAGCAGGCCGTCAAGCAGATGCACGCGTTCCTCAATTCTGCCCAGCCGGAATTCCAGCCGCCGCGTCACGGTCTGTCTGCGGAACACAAGCCACTGGTTCAGCATTTCCGCCAGTCCCAGGGTCTGGGGTTTGCGGTTGAGTCCAACGACATTCATGTTGACCCGCAGCGTTTTTTCCAAATCTGTGGTCGCGAGCAGATGACTCATCAGCGCGTCCCTGTCCACGCGGCCGGATTTGGGGGTGATGAGAATCCGCACCGGTTCTTCCTGATCCGACAGATCCCGTATATCCGATACCATCGGCAGTTTCTTTTCCGCCATCTGCGCGGCAATCTGCTCAATGATTTTTTCCGGCGACACCTGATACGGCAGCGCGGTGATGACAATATCGCCATTTTCTGTTTCATACACAGCCCGCATCCGGATGACTCCCTGACCTGTGCGGTACAGGCTGAGGATTTCCTCTTTGGGCGTGATGATTTCCGCACCGGTCGGGAAATCCGGGCCCTGCACAGTTTCGCAGATTTCCTCAATCGCTGCCTGCGGATGATCAGTCAGATAAATGCAGGCGTCTGCAATTTCTTTGAGATTATGGGGTGGAATGTCTGTTGCCATTCCCACTGCAATTCCGGTGGTTCCATTTAAAATCACATTGGGAAGACGGGCAGGCAGAGTTTCCGGTTCTTTGAGCGTGCCGTCAAAATTGGGAACCCAGTTCACGGTTCCCATAGCCAGTTCAGAAAGAAAAACATCTGCATAGGAAGCAAGCCGTGCCTCGGTATAGCGCATGGCTGCAAATTCCTTTGGAGAGGCCACAGAACCCCAGTTGCCCTGACCGTCAATCAAAGAATAACGGCAGGAAAAATCCTGGGACATCAGCACCATTGCCTCGTAACAAGCGCTGTCGCCGTGGGGATGGTATTTGCCCAGCACATCGCCCACGGTGCGCGCGGATTTTTTGTGCTTGGCCGTATTGCGCAGCCCCAGTTCACTCATCGCGTACACAATGCGGCGCTGCACCGGTTTGAGACCGTCTCCGATAAACGGCAGTGCGCGATCCGTAAGCACATACATGGCATAATTGAGATACGAAGGCCGGACAAAATCTCCCAATGGAATCTGTTCAATTCCTTCAAAAGAAATGATTTCATTGTCAAACATTTATATTTTCTCCGTGTGACTGAAAAAATTTGTCAGACTCAATGCCGTTAAGTTAAGCAAAAAATCCCCCTCCCTCAGGGGAGGGGAGTTTTAAGGAAACAGCATTGTTATCAGACTGGCAGATTAAAAATCAAGGGGGCTTTTTGTCTCTTTGATGGTCCTGATTTTGACTGCATGGGTGTAAATCATGGTGGTTCTTACATCACTGTGTCCCAGCAGTTCCTGAATGGTGCGTATGTCATAATTGGCCTGCAGCAGATGGGTGGCAAAACTGTGGCGAAGGGTATGAGCGGATACCCTCTTAAGCAGTTGGGCATTCTGACCTGCATCCCGGATCGCCCTCTGCACATGCCGTTCATGCAGATGCCAGCGCCGCTGCTCTTTGTTTTCCGGAATCTCTGTAAGTTCAATTGCAGGAAAAAACCACTGCCAGATCAGTTCTCTGGCAGAATTTTTGTATTTTTTCTCCAGCAGACCTTCGGGCATGAATGTGCCTGCATATCCGGCTGCCAAATCCTGAGCGTGAATTTCTTTCACCTTTTCCAGATGTTTCAGCAGTTCCGGCATGATGGATCGGGGCAAAGGCACAGTCCGATCTTTCTGTCCCTTTCCGTCATGAACCGTAAGAATTCCGTTATCAAAATTGAAATTGTGAATCCGAAGTTTCAGGCACTCAAACAGCCGCAGCCCGCAGCCGTAAAGCAGCTTTGCCGTCAGATCACAGGGGGGAGACAGATGTTTTATAAGCTGATCAACCTCTTCTCTGGACAGTACCACTGGAATGTAGGGTCTGCGCTTTGCCCGCACAGATTTTATTTCCCCCGGTTCCCTTTTCAGAACATGCCGGAAGAAAAACAGCAGGGAATTGAATGCCTGATTCTGGGTGGAAGCCGAGACATGCCGGCTGACAGCCAGATGGGTGAGAAATTCCGTCATATCCGCATCTGAGAGCAGTTCCAGCGGCTTTGATTTTGTGAAAGTCTGAAACTGCCCCAGCCAGTTTGCATACACTTGGAATGTTTTGGGAGAATAATGCCGGACTTTGATTTCTCCGCTGAGACCGGTGTATGCGGATTGCCATGATTCCGGTTTCGGGACAGAGGTTTGAGACTCTTTCTTTTTTTCTGAAACATGCGGATGAACATAAGCGTTTCCGGATTTGCCGGAAACGCGCGGAATGTGAACCGGAGGTTTCGGTTTTTCCGGCATGTTTTGGCATACTTTATCCGCGGAGACAATTTCATAATACAGGGCAACTGCGTGGGATGCCTGCCCGACCTGCATGTCGGTCTGCCGTTTCTGCCTGAGTTTTTCCGCAAAAAGGGGAAAACTTTCCCTGTCCGCAGCGCAATGTCCGTATTTATGGCAGAAATCCCAGTAATACCGAAGCCATTTCCTGTAATGAATGCGGTATTTTTCCTCTGGGATTTTCTCTTTCAGAAGGATTTCAAAATCTGTCTGAATCTCTGAGGGAATCTGAATCATTTTTTTCTCTTGACTTTCAGAATGGGAATTTGTATGAAATATATACAGTTTAATTTCAGAATTTTCTCAAACCCGTCCTCTTCCTGTTACTCTATCTTGCAGCCTGCCGGATTGCAAGTCAAAAAAATCTGAAAGGCAGGAATTGCTGACTGAAAATGCCCGCACCCATGAAAACACGCCTGACACTCAAACCGGGTCAGAAAGGAACCGGAAAACTTGCCAAACTTTACGGAGACCGCCTGTTCCGTGTGCGCTACCGTTACGATGAAAAAACAGGGAAGCGTTTCAAAACCGGGGAACTGATTGTTGAGGAAACCGGCTGGGAACCTCCGGAAAAGCGCATTTCAGGTGACAGGATTG
>CAZDIU010000301.1:0-6578 GCA_964505535.1 uncultured Desulfobacterales bacterium
CGGATACCAGGGACTGTCTTCCCGGTGCAGCATCCAGCGCCAGTCCGGTGTATACGGCAGAAGGGTCCATACGCTTTTCCCCATTGCACCGGTCAGATGGGCCACACTGGTATCCACGGTAATGACCAGATCCAGATGACTTATCAGGGCTGCGGTATCGGAAAAATCACGGAGTCTGCCGGTATGGTTGAGCATTTCCATGCCAGTGGGCGGATTTCCGGCTTGTTCGGCCCGCTGCCCCACCTGCAGACTGTAAAAGGCAATGTCCGGAATTTCAGCCAAAGGGGCAAAATCCCAAAGATGCAGAGAACGGCTCCAGTCTGCATAATGCCGGGGATTTCCGGCCCATACCAGTCCCACTCTGCATTTTCCGGTGTTTTCCAGAAGATTTCCCCACAAATCCTTTTTTTCCGGCAGGGCATGAACATAGGGAATGTCCGCGGGAATGGAATCCGCATCTGTATGCAGGATGCGGGGCAGGCTCAGAAGGCCGATTCCCGCGTCATAGGCAATCCCGTCAATATCATTTACAAATGTATCAATGCAGGAAAATGACTGAAAAATTCCCCTGAGTTTTTCCGGACAGGCAAACAAAAGCCGCTTGCAGCGCTCCTTTATCAAAGGCAGATAGCGGACAAACTGTATGGTGTCGCCCAGTCCCTGCTCATCTGTCACCAGAAGGGTTTCAACAGGGGTTCCATCCCACAGGGGCTTGAGTTTTCCCAGTTTGTTGGGAGGCGGAAAATGGTACCTGCTTTCAAATTTTTCCCATCCCTGTGCAAAATGGCCTTTCAGCAAAAGCAGCAGTGCCTGATCATAGGATATTTTATGATACTCCGGCTCGATTTCCAATGCCCTGCAAAAGCATTTTTCCGCTTCCTCCAGAAAACCCTGGTGCAGGCACACCGCGCCCAGATTGTGATGGGCTTTGGAAAAATCCGGATTCAGTTCCACAGCTTTTCTGCAATGTTCGGCTGTCTGATCCAGCAGACCTTTTTTCTGGTAAATCAGTGCCAGATTGAAACAGGTGTCTGCGCGGCCGGCATTGGTATTGAGTGATTTTTTTAAAATCTCTTCTGCTTCTTCCAGTTTTCCCCGTTCATACAGAAGAATGCCCACAGCATTCATGGTTTCGTGATCTTCCGGTTTCAGGGAAAGCGCTTTTCTGAAAGACTGGAGTGCCTGATCCGTTTTTCCCAGTTTCCGGTATACCACGCCAAGATTCTTGTGGGTCACATGGGAATGGGGTTTGAAAAAAAGCGCTTTTTCATACGCTGCAGCCGCGTCTTCCAGACGGTTCTGCCTGAAAAACTGAAGTCCCTCTGCAAAACAGGACTGATAGGAACTGTCAAATCGGATAAAATCCATAATCTCTTATCTTGAATTTATTAATTGATGTTACGCACCTCCGTCATACCGGCGAAAGCCGGTATCCAGTGAATTCAGGCTTCCGGCTTGCACCGGAATGACAGGGGATTTATTGAATTTTTGTTCCTTAAAGGGAATCCGGGAGGATTTTTCGTTCTGCGGGTTCTTTTTCTCCGTGGGCAAATCCCCGGCAATGGGGAAGTTTCTGCGGATTTCCGGTCAGTTTCCACCCTTCAACTTTTTTGAAACCGGCTGAATGGACAAGCCAGACCATGCACTGCAATGTGGGACACCACCAGTTGCTGTCATTATTGCCGTATTCCCTGCCGGGATAGAATTCCATCACCATCTGCTTTCCGGAATATCCATGCCCCATTCCCCCTCTGTAGGGGCTGAAATCATCCAGAATTGCGGATTCAACAAACAGTTCTCCTTTGCATACCGAAGATATTTTATCCAGCGCCAAAAGCGGATGACGGAGGTGATACAGAGTCCCGAAGAAAAAAACAATGTCAAACATCCCCAGTTTTTCCTCAGAAATATCATACACAGACATCTCATGCCGTTTGCAAACCTCTTCAGCGTATCCCAAAGCAGAACGGCACAGATCAAATGTCTCCCAGGCAGGTCTGTCTCTTTTTTCCAAATGCCCAAGATAGTCAGAAAAATCATCTATAGCAACAACTTCAGCAGCTCCCCGTTTCAGCGATTCAAAGGTCCAATATCCGTCCCATGCGCCAACATCCAAAATTCTTTTTCCTGAAAGATTCTCAGGAATCCGATAGCTGGCTGCATGAAGCGGAGCCCATCCCGGAGTCACAATCCCGTAAGGAAGTTCAATTTTATGATACCAGTAAGAAACAGCGTTGACTGCATCCTGAATTTCAGTTTTATTCATAGTTATCCTCTGAGAAGAGCCGAAAGGAAATAAAAGATTCCCAATCCCCCAAATAATTTTAATTTTTATTTCAATATGCTGAATGTTTCACTTTTCACGAAACTGTCTCCCATCCTCTCATGCACCTTTTCCGGATTCCGGACAAATCCTTTCAGCTATCCGCATCTATACCCAGTTCCCGGAGCTTCGCAGCCAGCATCTCAGCCCTTGCCTCGGCCTGCTCAGCCCGCTTCCTTTCCCTCTCGGCCTTTGCTTCGACCTGCTTTTTCTCCCTTTCGGCCTGTTTCCTCTCCCTTTCTGCCTGACGTTTTTCCTTTTCAGCTTTTGCCTCTGCCTGCTTTTTCTCCTTCTCTGCCTGCTTTTTCTCCTTTTCGGCCCGCTTTTTCTCCCTTTCGGCCTGTTTCCTCTCCCTTTCTGCCTGCATTTTCTCCCTTTCTGCCTGCATTTTCTCCTTTTCTGCCTGCTTCTTCTCCCTTTCCGCCTGCTTTTTCTCCCTCTCTGCCTGCTTCTTCCCCCTTTCCGCCTGTTTTTTCTCCTTTTCGATGCGCATCTTCTCTCTTTCGGTTTCCACGGGACTCAGAAATTTCTGCCCGTCAGGCCGGAAAATCTCCAGATCATCCTCCCCGGGTTCAAAGCGGATTCCCAGCCGGGGACTGACCCAGCCGCTCATGTTTTCTATGGGTGCAAGACGGTTCCCGGAACGGAGCCAGCCTTTAAGGACATTCCTGTCCGGATCATACTCGTAATATTCCTCCACCCCGTATTTTTCATAGGCCGCCCGCTTCTCCTCCATCTCCCTTTTTGTGTTTCCCGGAGAGAGCACCTCAAACACCACCTGCGGTGCAATTCCGTCCTCCTCCCACTGCCGGTAAGAACCGCGGTCTCCCTTGGGACGTCCGAATGCCACCATCGCATCCGGAGCAGTCCGGGTCTTATTGTCCCCCTCAAACGGGTACCACAGCAGATCCCCGGCCACAAACACATCGGCCCGATCCGCAAACAGCACCTCCAGACCCTCCTTGATTTTCACTATCCAGTTGAACTGCTTTGTGTTGTCGGCCATGGGTTTCCCGTCACTGTCCGGATACACAATCCGCTTTTTTCCTGTCGGGACAGACACTCTGTCCCCGCCTCTCTCCCGCCGCAGTGCCTGCAATGTTCGGGCCATGTCTCACCTCTCTTTATGACCGCATTTTCTCACTGTGCCAATCCCTGTCCTATCCTCTCATACACCTTTTCCAGGTTCCGGACAAATCCTTTTGTGTCAAAAAGAGGAGATTTCAGCCTGTTTTCCCAGAGTTTCTGCCGAATGCTTCTCAATTGATCCGGATGGGAAGCCAGCCGGAGTGCAAGGGATTCATATTCCTCCATGCCGGTGCCAATCAGTTCCGGAAGCCCCGCGGCAGTGAGTATGCTGGAGGCTGCACGGGAAGCAAAATGTGTTCCCTGCAGGGTAATGACCGGAACCCCGGCCCAGAGCGCATCCACTGTGGTGGCATGACCGTTGTATATCCGGGTGTCCAAAGCCAGATCGGCAAGTTTCAGACGGCTCAGATAATCGGCTTTTGAGGGAACCCTGTCTGTAAACACAATGCGTTCCCGCGCCACTCCTCTTGCATATGCCTCATTTCTGATATTTCTTATGCCGGATTCCCCCATGCTTCGCAGCCATAACACACTGTTGGGGATTTTTTTCAAAAGATTCATCCACAGATCAAACATCACAGGTTCAAGTTTGTAGGAATTGTTCAGGGAGCAAAAGACAAAACAGTCTTCTCCCACGCCCATTTCTGATTTTTTCCATTCCCTGTCCGAAATTTCCTGCTGATTGTCGGTCATCATATAACAGCAGGGAAGATAAATCAGTTTTTCACTGTAAAAAGGAGCGTGATTCGGGGGACTGACGATCCGGTCGGTGAGAATATAATCCATAAAATCCGCGCCCGTGGTTCCGGGAAATCCCAGCCAGGTCATCTGCACCGGCGCTGGTCTGAGTGCGCAGACATTCAGGAGACTGTTTTTTGTATGTCCCATGAGATCAACCAGAATATCAATCTGATGTCCGTGGATCAGCCGGGCACTGTCTGCAAAATGCCTCCCCCGTATGTCTGTAAAACAGTCACAGCCCTTTTCAATTCTCTTTCGGTAAAAACTGCCGTCATCCTGTCCTGAGGAATAGCAGAACACTTCAAATTTTTCCCGATCATGCAGGGCAAAAAGACTGACAATCAGATGGGATACCGGATGATTCCAGAAATCATCCGAAAGATAGCCCACCCGGATTTTTTTTCTGAAATGGGATCTGTGTGCAAATGAAAATTTTTCTTTGCAAAAGGAAACCGATTTGCTGATTTCACGCGCCCGATGCCGGGCAATTTTCAGATTCAAACCCGGATCAGGGTATCTGGTGAGATTTCCGAAAGGGGTTTCTGCAATTTCCTCTCCGTTTTCCAAAGCCTTTTCAATTTTTTCCCTTAAATCCTGCTTCCTCTTTTCCAGATCTGCCCAGAGGCACAGATACTGCAACTGGTCTGTATAATGGACATTGGAACGGATATCATCAGGTTTGCGTTCCAGGGCTTTGCGGAAACAGACCAGTGCCTCATCCTCTTTTTTCATGCCCTTGTATGCCAGTCCCATGTGGATATGAGACAGACATTCTTCCGGATCAAGTTTTATGGACTGCGCATAGGTCAGCACCGCTTTTTCATATTTTTCCTGAAAAAGAAAAATACTGCCCAGATTGGAATGGGCCTTGGCATATTCGGGCCGGACGGCCAGTGCTTTGCGGTAGCATTCTGCGGCTGCCTCATGCCGGGCCTGATCCTGATACAGCACACCGAGATTGTTGTATGCCTCTGCATTGTCCGGACTGATTTCCAGACATTTTCTGTAAGAAATCTCCGCAAGATCCGGTTCGCCCCTCAGTTTGTGCACTCCGCCGATATTGTTGTAAATTCCGGCAGATTCGGGTTTGCGTTCCAGCGCTTTGCGATACCAGGCAAGCGCCAAATCATATTCGCCCATTTCCTTGTGCAGATTTCCCAGATTGTTGGCCGCATCCGTATGCGCGGGCTGCAGTTCCAGAGCCTTCTGGTATGCGGATACGGCCTCTTTGTTTTGCTGTTTCACGCGCAGCGCATTTCCCAGCCGGTAATGGATATCTGCATCCGCTTTGATCTGAAGGGCTTTCTCATAGCAGGAAATGGCTTCATCCGTTCTGTTCTGCAATTTCAGCACCAGTCCCAGATTGCTGAGGTAAAGATGGTTTTCCGGGCAAAGTTTCACAGCTTTTTGGATCAAAACAAGGGATTCCTCATTTCTGCCGGTCTGATGTGCTGTCAGTCCCAGCAGATGCAGCGCGTCCGGATGATCCGGGCAGATTTCCAGAATTTTTCTGTAAAGTTCCTCAGCCTTCTGCCACTGCCCCTGCTGATGACACCGAACAGCAGTTTCCATTTTTTCACGGATTTCCGGCAGTGCCAAATTCTGTTTTTTATTCTTTTCTGATGCAAAAGACCCGGAATCTCTTTCTGCGGATTCTCCGTTCCCCGCGATCTGCGCGCTGTTCACTGCCGGTTTTTGGAAAAAAGCGCTTTTTCGGACTTCCATCTGCCGGGGTTTTTCACCGCTCATGTGAAGATGCCATATTTCCTGACACGCGGCCTCCAAATTCCTCACAAAAGCGGCTGTGTCAAACAAAGGCGCATGAATGCGGTTTTGGGCCAGCTTTGCCCGAATCCTGCCCAGTTCTGCCGGATTGGAAGCCAGCCGTACAGCAAGATTTTGATAATCCTGCAGATTCTCTGTAATCAGTTCCGGCAGTCCCGCGGCTGTGAGAATGCTGGACGCGGCGCGGGAGGCAAAATGGGTCCCCTGCAGGGTGACAACCGGAACCCCGGCCCACAGCGCATCCACAGTGGTGGCATGGCCGTTGTAGATGCGGGTGTCCAAAGCCAGATCCGCTGTGCCCAGACGGCTGAGATATTCGGCCTTTGAGGGAACCCTTTTGGCAAACAAAAGCCGGGACGGGGCGATTCCCCTTTTTTCAGCCTCGTGCCGCAGATTTTTTTCCCCGCTTTTTCCCATTTTCCGCAGCCAGAGAAAACTGTGGGGCACAGTGTGCAGAATCCTCATCCACACGTCAAAAAAGACAGGTTCGATTTTGTTCGGATTGTTGAAAGAGCAAAACACAAAGGCTTTCTCCTCCAGCCCCATCTCAGTTTTGCTCCATTTTTTAGCTGAAATTTCCTGCGCATTGTCACTTTTGCGGGGGAAACTTCTGCAAAGCCTCCGGCAACGAATACAAAGA
>CAZDIU010000302.1:0-6566 GCA_964505535.1 uncultured Desulfobacterales bacterium
ACCGGGGAGCAGGTTCCTGCACCGTATCCGCGGATCGCGCGGATGAGGTCATTTCTGCCATTGCAGAAGTTTTGAAAGCCAATCAGGACAATGAAGCCGGCAGCAATGCAGATGCAAAACCTGTGCTGGTGACAGGCGCAACCGGATATGTGGGCGGCAGACTGATCCCCCTTCTGCTGGAAAAGGGATTTCGGGTAAGGGCTGTGGGCAGATCGGTGGAGAAAATGGCCTGCCGCACCTGGGCAGCACATCCGAATGCCGAACTGGTGCAGGGGGATGTGCTGGATCGGAACTCCCTTTTCCGTGCATGCAGGGGGTGCGGTGCGGCCTTTTATCTGGTGCATTCCATGATTGCACAGAAAGAAAAATACGCAGACGCGGATCGGATTTCCGCACAGAACATGGCAGCCGCGGCACAGGAGGCCGGGCTGGAGCGCATCATCTATCTGGGGGGGCTGGGAGATGCAAACCATCAGCGCATCAGCAGACATCTGCGGTCCCGGCATGAAGTGGGACAGATTCTCAAATTCGGAAATGTGCCGGTCACGATCCTGAACGCTGCCATGATTCTGGGTTCCGGCAGTGCATCCTTTGAAATCCTGCGCTACCTGACCCACCGGCTTCCGATCATGATTACGCCCAGATGGGTGCAGACCCCTTCCCAGCCCATCGCGATCACGGATGTGCTGGGCTATCTGAGCGGATGTCTGGAAAAAAAGGAAACCATGGGCCAGACCTTTGACATTGGCGGCCCGGACGTGCTGACGTATGAGCAGTTGATTCAGATTTTTGCACAGGAGGCCGGACTGCCTCCGCGGAAAATAATCCCTGTTCCCTTTCTGACTCCGCATCTGAGTGCCATATGGATTCATCTGATTACGCCTGTGCCTTCTTCCATTGCCGTGCCTCTGACCGAAGGGCTGGCTGTTCCCACTGCATGCAGGGAAAACCGCATCCGGCAGATAATCCCAATGGAACTTACCGGCTGCCGTGCGGCCATCCGCCGGGCTTTGGATCGGATTCTGGAAGATCAGGTGGATACCTGCTGGTCAGACGCGGGCGATCTGCACGCGCCCGAATGGTCCCGGTGCGGAGACGCTCAATGGGCAGGCGGAACCATTCTGGAATGCGGATACCGGGTCAGAATCCGTGCAGAGACTGAAGAGGTGTGGAAAGCTGTTTCCCGCATAGGCGGCGAACACGGGTATTATTTCGGGAATCTCCTCTGGCGCCTGCGCGGCCTCGCGGATCGTCTGGCAGGAGGGGTGGGACTGCGCCGGGGGAGACGTCATCCCTCCAGATTATATACAGGTGACGCGCTGGATTTCTGGCGGGTGCTGGAAGTCAGCGAACCGGAGCGGCTGGTACTGGGGGCTGAAATGAAAATGCCGGGTGAGGCACTTCTGGATATCCGCATTCTTCCCTCTGGCCGGGGAAGTGTGGAACTGCAGATGCTGTCGCGTTTTCTGCCTTATGGGCTGGGCGGTCTGCTGTACTGGTATGTGCTCTATCCCTTTCACCAGTGGATTTTTTCCGGAATGCTGCGGGCCATGACCCTGCGCATTGGCAGGGAAATTCTTTCTCCGCCCCGTCGATTCACACCCACACTGTATCCGACCTGCACTTTGGGGCCGGAGAAAAGCAGAAAATGATCAGCAGCAGGGAAGTGAGAGGAATTTTTTGGGTATACGACTTTCGAAATTCTGAAAACTTCGGAAGTCCGGCACTATTCATATTCCCGCACCGGCAGCCGTGCCAGTCCCTCTGCTATGCGTCCCACTTCCAGAACATGAAAAAAATCCGCCTGATCTGACATGGGGCCCGGGTCAGGTTCTGAGGCTTCGGACTGCCGCGGGGGAACAATCACCAGCACCAGAACCGGCAGTTCCTTGGCCCGGAGATGTGCGATGAAATCTCTGCGCTGTGCATCCCATTTCAGCAGCACACAGATGCACCCGCTCAGAAGTCCTGCACGTTCAAGCACGGAAGAGACCAGACAGGAAAATTCTCTGTCCCGGCATGCACGCACAGATGCCAGCACCTCCAGGGTTCTGTCCAGATGTCCCAGGCCCCGGCCCGAAGTGATGCAAACGGTTTCAGTTCCCACAAACATCAAGTCCAGCAGGGATTCCTGGGTACGGACTGTGCAGGCAAAGGATGCGGCCACTGCAACAGCCTCCTCAAAGACCTCACTGTATTCCTCCTGCTGAAAGGTGTCCAGAATCAGGGCGTGGCGCACAAAAAATTCTCCCTGAAATTCCCTGACCACAGGTTTTCCGGTTTTTGCCCAGCTTTTCCAGTGGATTCTGCGCAGCGGATCACCGGGACAGTAATCCCGGAGGGATATGAATTCTTCGGAATCGCCCACAGATGAAATCAGGGCAATGCCGCCGGACTGATGACGCCGGGTTCCGGGAAGCCGAAACTGCGGCAGATCATAGCGCACCGGCAGAACAGTCAGAGAAGCGGGAAGGGGAAAAAATTTGCAGGCACGAAAAAGCCCAAAGGGATCAGGCCGTGCCAGAGTGATTCCCGTGAAATGCAGTACACCCCGGTTTCGGGGCATGAGGTCGGCAGATGCGCTCACTTCCCCATTGGAAGGAAGAACCGGCAGATCACGGTATCTGAACGCAGCGATCTGTTTCCGGGAAAGCAGCCATTCCCATCGGTAAAATCCCATGAACCGATCTGCGATGTTCCGGAACTCCTCGCCCGGTTCAGGGGTATGCACAAAGGTTTCAAAATCCGGCCGGGGATCCTCAAATTCTTCTGCAAAACAGAAATCTCTCTGTGTTTTTCCACTGAGAGTGCGGATGACAATGCTGCAGGCAAGCGGTTTTCCGGCAGTGGCAAAGCGGGGCAGTACGCGCTGCAGGCTTACACGGGGACGGAAAAACAGGGACCACAGAAAAGCCGCAATCAGCAGGGAGAGAAGAAAGGTGAAAATCTGATACACAAGCGCGCGGTAGGTGTTCAGTCCCAGAACCGCGGACAGCACACACGCGGACAGCACCAGCATCCCGGCCTTGGTCAGTCTGCGGCGGAAGTAATGCCGGATACGGTAATAATACCGGAAATTCAGATAGAAAAAACGTCTCATCTTTCCGGGCAGTTCTATGCGGGAACCGGAACGGTTTCAAGAATTTTCAAAACCGCCCCTTCCGCGCTGTTACCGGAAAAACGGGCATCCGGGGCCATGACCATGCGGTGGGCAATAAGGGAAACAGCCATTTCCTGAATATGCTCAGGCCGGACATATTCCAGCCCGTCAAACAGGGCCAGGGCCTGAGCGGTTTTCATCAGGGAAAGCGAGGCTCTGGGACTTGCGCCCAGTTCCACGCCCGGGGCGGAACGGGTGGATCTGACCAGTTCCACAATATAATGTTTCAGTTCTTCGCTGATGCGGACACAGCGCACAGCTTCCCTGAGATCAAGAACCTGGGGAAGAGAAATGCAGGGCGCAAGATTTTCCACGGCACGGGCCGGGCTTTGATCTGAGAGAATGGACACCTCCTGCTCCGGGCTGACATATCCCAGACTGAAACGCGCGGCAAAACGATCCATCTGGGCTTCGGGAAGCGGATAGGTTCCCCTGGATTCCACAGGATTCTGGGTGGCTATCACGAAAAAAAGGGATTCCAGATCATAACGTTTTCCGTCAATGCTGACCTGGGATTCGGCCATTGCCTCCAGCAGCGCGGACTGGGTGCGGGGAGAGGCACGGTTGATTTCATCGGCCAGAAGAATATTGGTGAAAACAGGGCCTTTGTGAAAATGGAATTTTCCCTGATTCTGATCAAACACACTTATTCCAAGAATATCCGAAGGCAGCAGATCGGGCGTGAACTGGATACGCCGGAACCGGGCATCCACAGACCGGGCCAGAGCCTTGGCCAGGGTGGTTTTTCCGGTTCCGGGATAATCTTCCAGCAGCACATGGCCTCCTCCTGCAAAAACGGCCAGGAGTTTCCTGATCGCAGACGTCTGACCGATGATGACAGATTCAATGCTTTGCATCAGTTTCCGATAGATTTTCAGCGCCTCTTTCACCTGAGATACACATCCTCCAGCCGCACAATGTCATCCTCTCCCAGATAACTGCCGGACTGCACTTCCACAAGTTCCAGGGGAATTTTTCCTGGGTTGACCAGACGGTGGGATGTTCCGGGCGGAATATAGGTGGAATGGTCTTCGGTGAGAATGATTTCCTCATTCCCCCTGCTGACCTGAGCGGTTCCCCGCAGGACAATCCAATGCTCCGCGCGGTTGAAATGGGTCTGCAGGGAAATCACGGCTCCGGGTTTCACTTTCACCCGTTTGATGATAAACCGATCGGATTTGACCAGGGTTTCGGCAGAACCCCAGGGCATGTACCGTTTTTTGTGGGAAACGGTTTCCTCCCGTGCTGCGGCTTTGAGCCGGTTGACCAGAATTTTCACATCCTGCCCCCTGCTGCGCGGGGAGATCAGCACCGCGTCCGCGGTTTCCACCACAATATGGTTTTCCAGTCCCACAGCCGCAACCAGCCGGGTTCCCGCGTGCAGATAGGAATTTTGCACATCATGGAGCAGCACATCGCCATGAACCACATTTCCCTGAGCATCTTTCGATCCTGTCTGCCACAGGGCTTCCCAGGAACCCAGATCATTCCATCCGGCCTGAAAGGGAACCATTGCACCCCGGGCTGTTTTTTCCATGATGGCATAATCAATGGAATCAGACGGACAGGCTTCAAACGCGGCTGTGTCCACCCGGAAAAAATCAAGGTCTTCCTTTCCTTTTTCCAGCGCATTTCTGCACGCGGCCAGAATATCCGGAACATGGGTTTCCATTCCGGCCAGCACTGCGGATGCCCGGAACATGAACATGCCGCTGTTCCAGCAGTAGGCTCCGGATTTCAGATATGCCTCTGCGGTTTTTGCATCCGGTTTTTCCACAAACTGGTCAATGGCAAAAGCAGAACCCTTTGGCGGATTTTCCGCAGCCAGTTCCTTTCCCTTGCGGATATAACCGTAACCGGTTTCCGGAGATTCCGGCACAATGCCAAAGGTGATGAGAAAATCCTGCGCGGCAAAATGCACAGCGGTTTCCAGTGCCTGATGAAACGCGGCAATATCTTTGATAAAATGATCTGCGGGCAGAACCAGGAGCAGCGGATCTTCTCCGGCGGAAACCGCTTTGATTGCCGCCAGACAGACTGCGGGCGCGGTGTTCCGGCCCACAGGTTCCAGCAGAATGGAAGCTGCCTGGATATCAATAAGCCGCAACTGCTCAGCCACCATGAACCGGTGCTTTTCATTGCAGACAATCATTGGCGCCTGCATTCCCGCGAAATCTCTGATGCGCAGAACCGTATCCTGCAGCATGGTATGCTCGCCTGTGAGTTCAAGAAGCTGCTTGGGCCAAAGTTCACGGGAAAGGGGCCAGAGCCTTGTGCCGGAACCTCCTGCAAGTATAACCGGACAGATCATGTACTGTTTCCTTTGTAAAATGGAAAGTTTTTAAAAAATCAGGAGTTGCGCGGTTGAAATTTGACACACTGAACTTAGGTTATTTATTAAAATAAACATACCAAACTGTATAAATTAAAATTTGACTGATTTTCAACTTGATTCAAATGACATTATATAATATTGTACAGGCAACTGTCAACTGCTGAACAAAAAACAAAGGGGAAGGAGCGGAGAATGAAGTCATCTGTATTATTGGACACTGATTATATTGAAGATATCTGTCTTGCAGTTTCAAAAATGCATGGATATGAACGGCGTTCATATATGGCTGAAATTACAGTGAAATATTGTGACGGAAAGAGCCGGAGGGCGGAAACAGTGTTCGGATGGAACAGGAATGCAGTTGAAACCGGGCTCGGTGAAAAACGCACCGGAATCGTCTGCATCGGAGCCCAGTCAGCCGCAAGTGGCCGGACTCCATGGGAAAAAAGAGAACCGAAGGCTGCTGAGATGCTGCGCAGTCTGGCTGATGAGCATTCGCAGCAGGATCCGTCATTCCGAAGTGCCATCGCGTATACCCGTCTGACAGCCAAAGCAGCAGTGACTGCTTTGAAAGAAAAAGGATTTTCTGACAGACAGGTTCCATCCTGCAGCAATATGGCAAAAATTCTCAGCCGGATGGGATACCGTCTTCGTAATACATCGAAATCAAAGCCTTTAAAAAAATCGAAGATACAGATGCAATCTTTGACAATATCAAAAAAAAGATGATGAATCAAAAAACAGCCGGAATATAAAAAGGTTAAGCTGGACTGCAAAGCTGCTGCAAAAATTGGAATTTTTTCCCGAGGCGGAAAAACACGCGGCTGCAGTGAAGCACCGGATCATGACTTCGGCTGCGCAGAAAAATACATTCCCTGCGGCATTCTCAATGAAAACAGCGGTGAACTGCACATCAGCTTCGGCAGTTCACACAAAACAGTTGATTTTATTGTCGATATGCTCACAGCATGGTGGAACAGTTTGGATATTGAAGAGCAGAATTCAACAGAACTGATATAAGTACCCAACCGAAAGTTTTCAGGTATAAAACAACCGGATTTTTCCGGAAAA
>CAZDIU010000303.1:0-6530 GCA_964505535.1 uncultured Desulfobacterales bacterium
GAGTGCAGTCCCCAAAGGATTTCCTCCCAAAATGCAGACTTGCAGGGGCGTATCCGTGTTCTCATCCTGGGGCCATCGCACAAACTTGGCAAAATCGCAGATAAATTCAGCCTGCTCCTGATATTCTGAAGCTGCGCTTTCGCTGTGCAGGAAGAGGCTCAGTACCAAAACCGGCAGACAGAGCAGCAGGAAAAAAATGCTTTGTGTCACACAGGCACGACATTTGGATGCTGTCATTGTTTTTTCAGCCAAAAAGCAAAAATGGTTTAACAGACAAAAGAATAAGTCGGCATGGAGAGAACTGTCACAGCATGATTTCAATATAGGGTGAAATAATGCAGATTCGCCGCCGTTCATCCTGTGCCGCATAGGGCGGATTTTGATTTTTCACCGGGAAATTCTCCCCGTTTCCCACAATCTTTTCCACATATCGGATATTCACATGCGAAGGCATTTCTCTGTGCAGGTATTCCATTATATAGGCACTTACCGCGGCCGCCCGGAGACGGGACAGAACACGGTTGTACTGCTTTCGCCGGGCATCTCCGGCAGGGGCCTGAGGTTCCTGAAGATTTGCCAGCACCGTCTTTTCCAGGGGGCCGGAAACAATGGGCAGTTCATCTGTGTATCCCAGAGTTTTCAGGGTGATGCGTATGACACGGTTCGGATGGCGGATTTTGAGAGCAGCCGCTGTCTCAATGATTTTCTGAGCCAGTTCTCCGCACTGTGAGCGGCCTGCTTCGGAAAGTTCCGACACTCTGTAAGCTCCCACAGAAAAAGAGATGTCTGTCTGCAGGGTCATGTCCCGGAACCGTTCCATATTTTCATTGATGATATTGATTTTTTCCCTGTATTCCTGAATCCTGGAGAGATTGAAGCGATCCGGCTCAGCTCTGACCTCATCGGCATAGTTCAGCACCTCATTGAGGGCATCCAGGGACTCAGCCACCATGCTTTCAGGACTCTCATCCAGACGCTGCCGGACTTTGGTCTGTATCTCCAGAGCATAGTCAGACAGGGACTGCATCCCGTCCTGTTTTTTCAGGCCGGATCCCGCACAGGCCGAAAAAAGAAAGAGAATGACTGCGCAGCCAATGGCCAGGCAAAAGATTTTTCCCATGTTCCGCATGATTATGCCCCCTCTATTTTTCCATCATTGTTTTCTGTTTTTCAAGCAGGGATTCATATTCCGCAATCTTTCGCCGATACAGCAGTTCCCTGTAAAAACTGTCAATATGACTGTCCAGCCGGAGCAGAAACTGTCTGTACTGAAGATTTGTCTTGACAGAAGGATTCAGATTTTCATATTTTTTCCGTTCCGTGCGCAGGTATCCCATAATGTTTTCCAGCACCGGGATCATTTCACTGTTGATGTTTTTTCCCGTGTTTTCCATTTCAGTCAGTTCCTGATAGGCCACAAGGGAAACAAAGAGACTGTAGGGGATGTCCACCGTTACAATATTGGCGGGACTGTCCGGCTGTTTTTCTTCCCCGGCACTGAGCGGCATGGCTCTGCACACCATCCACATTCCCAGGAAGCAGCATAACACATGGCCCATTTTTTTTTGTATATTCTTCAGCATCATGACTCAGACACCCCAATCCGAAACATAACAGTCCTGTTTATGTATATCATTCTCCTGAATACTTGTAAACCTGATACTGCAGGAGTCACTTTCCTTCTTGCTTTTTCATGAGAATCCGTTACAATCTGCTCCTGCTTTTCCGGAACAGATGACAACCTTATATGAAATCTGAAGATCAGCCGGACATCAGGTTCTGTTGACATTTCAGAGCAGGCAGTGAGTCAGAGTTTCTGAGCTGAACCGGAAACAGGCCGCCAACTCATTCCGGCCGCACGCAGTGGGAGTCCGCACGGTTCATTCCGGAGAGATCGATTTCTGCAGATTCAGAAGGTTGCAGAAATGTCAACAGAACCTGAACATTGGTGAAACTTTGTGTCCCTGCTGCAGAAAAACGGGAATTTTCTGCTGAAAATCCTTTTCAGATTTCATCTTACTGAAATTCGGAGAAATCATCTATGAAACCCAGACGTTCTGTTTTGTCGGTTCCAGGTCATGTGGAAAAAATGCACCCCAAAGCCGCGCAAAGCCCCGCGGATGTGATTATGCTGGATATGGAAGACAGTGTTCCGGCTGATGCCAAAGAAGCCGCCCGCGTTCAGATTATCCGCTCCCTCCTCACCCTTGACTGGGGAGAAAAAACCGTGACTGTCCGCATCAACAGCACAGATACCCCCTATGCCTACAGAGATCTGCTGGAAGTCGCGGAAAGAGCAGGGGATCGGCTGGATTCCATTGTGGTTCCCAAGGTGAACCATGCCGGTGACATCCATTTCACTGATCGTATGCTGGACGGCATAGAGATGAACAAAGGATGGAACAGACGCATCGGCATTGAAGCCTCCATTGAAACAGCGGTGGGACTTGACAATGTGTCCGATATAGCCCGATCCTCTCCGCGGCTGATCTCTCTGGTGTTTGGCATCGCTGATTATTCCGCTTCAGTGGGCGCCAGACTGGTTTCCATTTCCGGCCACGGCGAAAAAGAGGAGGAACTGTATCCCGGACACCGCTGGCATTTTGCCGTCAGCCGCATGATTATGGCAGCCAGAGCCAACGGTCTGATGGCCATTGACGCTCCCTATGGAAATTTCCAAGATTCCGAAGGGCTTCGGCGTTCAGCGGTCATGTCCTGCGCGCTGGGATGCGATGGGAAATGGGCCATTCATCCGTCCCAGATCGAAAGCATCAACCAGGTTTTCTCCCCCTCACAGGAGGAAATTGCGCGCGCGGTCAAAGTGCTCAGGGCCATTGAGAACGCAGAGACCAAAGGACGCGGGGCTGTTGCCGTGGAAGGCCGCATGGTGGATCAGGCTACGCTGCGCCTGGCACGGCAGCTTTATGAACAGGCAAACCATTTGAAAATGGTGTAAAAAATGACAGCAGGCTTTAAATCCGTTTCGGCACATCCCAATCCTGAAAGGGGAGAGCGAGGCTGACATGACAACAGAATTTGAAAATATTGACACGGCGATTCCCGCATTGGGCGATGCAAAAATCCCCAGCCCCCTTCACAAAGAAAAAAAAGACGGAGAGCGTTTTTTTGTTTCAGATGAAAAAAAGGTGCTGATTGATGTGGACGGGGACAGAATCGCGGAAATTATCCTTGCAGGAAAGACTCCGTCCGCATTTGAAATGGCCGGGCCCAGGAAGATGATTTATTTTGATCCCAGCAAACTCCGCTGTGCTCTGGTCACCTGCGGCGGTCTGTGTCCCGGACTCAACGGCATCATCCGGTCCGTTGTGCTGGAACTGTATTACGGTTACGGCGTGCGCAATATCTACGGCATCCGCTACGGACTGCAGGGATTTATTCCCGCATACCGGCATGATGTGGTGGATCTCACGCCCCAGGTTGTGGGAGATATTATCCGCAAGGGAGGTTCATTTCTGGGTTCCTCCCGCGGTCCCCAGGATGTGAATGAAATTGTGGACAGTCTGGAGCGGATGAACATCGGCATGCTTTTTATGATAGGCGGGGACGGAACCCTGATGGCCGCAACAAAAATTGCAGACACGATTCTGGAAAGAAATCTGAAAATCAGTGTGGCAGGAATCCCCAAGACCATTGACAACGATATTTACATGGTCTCCCGTTCCTTTGGCTTTGACACGGCTGTGGATGTGGCAACCCAGTCCATCCGCGCGGCCCACAACGAGGCCAAAGGCTATCCCAACGGCATCGGTCTGATCAAACTCATGGGCAGGCATTCCGGTTTCATTGCTGCCACAGCCTCTCTGGCACAGCAGGATGTCAATTTTGTGCTGATTCCGGAGGTGGATTTTGATCTCGAAGGATCCGGAGGATTCCTGACAAAACTGGACAGACGCCTGGCCGAGAAGGGACATGCCGTGATAGTCGTGGCAGAGGGAGCCGGGCAGAAATTCTTTGAGCAGACCGGAAATAAAGATGCTTCCGGCAATATCCGTCTGCAGGATATCGGCATCTTCCTCAAGGAGGCCATTTCAAAATATTTCAAGGAAAAACAGATTGAAATCTCTCTGAAATATATTGATCCCAGCTACAATATCCGCAGTCTGCCTGCCAATTCCAATGACCATGTGTTCTGCAGTTTTCTGGGAAGGAACGCTGTTCATGCAGCCATGGCCGGAAAAACAAAGGTGCTGGTGGGACACTGGAACAACCATTTTGTCCATGTGCCCATGACCGCATCCGCAGGAAGACGCAAGCAGGTAACCCCCCACGGAAGGCTCTGGCAGAGTGTTCTGGAGGCCACAGGCCAGGGGGATTTGAAAAACGGGTAGCCGATTGCAATCCTTCAATGGACCGGGTTCTGATTTTTTTTGAAAAAATCAGAACCCGGCATTTGATTTTCTCAACAGTGTGACTGGTCAGCAACGCTCTGATTTTGCCGATTCTGCCAAATGCAGGCAAAAGCATCCGGAAAACAGACTGATTCCTGAATCTGCCCCTGGACATGAAGAACTGTTCCGGAAAATCCTGCTGCTGATGCACCCCACTACCCGGCCAGGGCTTCCCGGATACGCTCCATCGCATTCTGCACATTTTCATAATGATTGAACGCACTGATGCGGATATAACCGTTTCCGCATTTCCCGAATCCGGAACCGGGGGTGCAGACCACTCCGGCTTTGCTGAGCAGCAGATCAAAAAACTCCCAGGAATCCCGCCTGGTGTCCACCCAGATATAAGGGGAGTTTTCCCCGCCTGTGCATTCAAATCCCAGCGCAGTCATTTCCTGACGAATCAGTGCCGCATTTTTCAGATAAGAATCAATCAGGGCTTTGGTCTGGGCCTGTCCCTCCTCACTGTACACAGCTTCCGCGGCCTTCTGGACCGGATAGGAAACCCCATTGAATTTGGTTCCGTGGCGCCGGTTCCACAACTGGTGCAGCGAATGGGCATTCCCTTTGCTGTCAAAGGCCATGCACTCTTTGGGCACAACCGTGAACGCGCAGCGGGTTCCAGTGAATCCGGCTGTTTTGGAAAAACTGCGGAATTCCAAGGCCACTTCCCGCGCACCTTCAATTTCATATATGGATCGGGGCAGGCTTTCATCCCGTATGAAGGCTTCATAGGCAGCGTCAAAAAGAATCAAGGCCCGGTTCTTTTTAGCAAAATCCACCCAAATCTTCAACTGCTCCCTGCTGATGGTCGCGCCCGTGGGGTTGTTGGGAAAGCACAGATAAATCAGATCCACTGCCTCTTTGGGCAGATCCGGAATAAAACCGTTTTCCTTTGTGCTGTCCATATAAACCAGACCTTCATATCTTCCCTCTCTGAAAGGTCCGGTGCGTCCGGCCATGACATTGGTGTCCACGTATACGGGATACACCGGATCCGGAATGGCAATCTTTGTCTGGCTGGAAAAAATCTCCTGAATATTGCCGGTGTCGCATTTGGCGCCGTCACTGACAAAAATTTCGTCCGGAGACACATTTGCCCCTCTGGATTGAAAATCATGCAGGGCAATTTTTTCCCGCAGAAAATCATATCCCTGCTCCGGCCCGTATCCCCGGAATGTGGCAGAGTCTGCCATTTCCTCCACACCCTGATGAAAGGCTTTGATGCAGGCCGGGGGAAGAGGGAAGGTGACATCCCCAATTCCCAGACGGATGAGTTTTCTGTCCGGATTGGCTTTCTGAAAATCTGAAACACGGCGGGCAATGTCTGTAAACAGATAGGATGCCTGCAGTTTCAGATAATTTTCATTGATTTGAATCATCTGCGTTTCCTCTGTACTGAAATTTTCTGTTTGTCCGCAGCAAGTGCAGTATATTGTGAATTCAACATGAATTGCACACAGCAATATAAAAAAATGATGCGGGGCTGTCAATGGCAGACTTGCCTTCTCCCCATACGGTTCCGTGCCGGTTCAGATTTTTGATCTCACCGTATGCACTGCTGTCATCCCGGCAAAGCCGGTATCCGGAACTGTATGGAATTAACGGATTCCGGCTTGCGCAGGAATGACGGTAAAAGTGAATAACTGCCTGATTTTTAAAAAAATAGGTAAGGAGAGTTCTGGTCTGAACCTCATTGGAGAGAAGCATTTTTCCTTTTTCTTTCCAAAGGAATCCTGATAAGAATAAAATGGAAAAATCTGAAAGACTTGGATTATACATAAACCCGGTGGGAATATTCCCATCGCGAATTAGATTTGAAAAAAGAACAGATGTCAGGTAAGATAATCCGCGGAAACAGAAATCTGACAGCACACCAATGCAGGACAATTGCAAGGCATATAATCCCATGACGCTCGACAAAATCATCATCCGGGGCGCAAGGCAGCATAATCTCAAGAATATTGATCTGGATCTGCCCCGAAATAAATTCGTTGTCATCACCGGACTTTCCGGGTCAGGCAAATCCACCCTGGCATTTGACACCCTGTACGCGGAAGGCCAGCGCAGATATGTGGAATCCCTTTCAGCCTATGCGCGGCAGTTTCTGGAGCGCATGGA
>CAZDIU010000304.1:0-6529 GCA_964505535.1 uncultured Desulfobacterales bacterium
GCAAAAATTGAGCGGAGCGGTTTTTTGCACACAGGGAACATCACAAAACCGGAATTTCGGATTAGTACATAACCATATTGAATTTTGGATAATCAGAGTAGGTCGGATTAGCAACAGCGTAATCCGACACATTGGTTTTATACAATGCGGAATGCAAATTCGGAGGAGTGCAAAAATTGAGCGGAGCGGTTTTTTGCATACAGGGAACATCACAAAATCGGAATTTCGGAATGTCGGATTACGCTTACGCTAATCCGACCTACTGCTATAAAAAAAACCGGATTTTTCCAAAAAATCCGGTTTTTCCGGTCAGTCAATCTGTGCAATTTCCCTGAGAACAAAAATCACTTCCTCCTGACCGATCATGCCATCACTGTTGACATCTGCGTTCAGATTCACAGTTTCTCCGGAAATATCAGCAGCAGCAAGAATCTTCAGCCCCACAATGGCATCAGCCAGAGTCAGACCGCCTTTGCCGTCAATATCTCCGGGCAGAATATCAGAGAAGCTGTAATAGGCAATGGAAGAATCGTCCATGTCCAGCACCAGTTTCAGTTCTCCGTTTCCGAACAAATCTCCGAAAGCAGGATAATAATACTTGTTCGCAGCACCTGTGATTTGACAACCGCTGTCATACTGGGGGGATTCTGATGTCCCGATATTTGTGTAGTGGTTAATCGTATTTTTCTCTCCCACGATCAGCCCTTTAGCCTCACCAAATTCAGGGTTGGCATTAGAAAAAACTGAGAAAAAAGGATTATTTTCACCAGTCTGTTCTTCAAACACATTGCTGCCTGTGTTTTTGTAATATTTGATTTCCCCATCGTCCATTCCGAAAATTGCATCCAGGTCCCCGTCTCCGTCAATATCTGCAAAAGCGGGTTTAAAAGCAAACGGACTGACATCTATGGAAATTCCGTTGAAGGGATTTGCGATTTGGCCCGTTTTATTGGTGAATACCGCCTGTGCAGCAGTTCCGGTATTTTCATAATAATACAGACCTGCCTCATATGCCACACTGAAAAAAAGATCCGGTTTTCCGTCTCCGTTAATATCCGCAAAACAGGGTTTAATCACATCGCCAACAGATATGCCATCCAGAGGATTTTCACTGCCGGTTTTTCGGGTGAAAGTCATTGAAACCGGATAATTATTTTTGAAATAATGAATTTTTCCGTCTGATGAGCCCAGAAACAGATCCAAATCGCCATCATTGTCAATATCCACCAGCGCGGGATTTTCTCCAATGCTGATTCCGCTGAAGGGATTGGCTGCTCCTGTTATCTCAGTGAAACCGGGACATTCAGCCATTGCCGCACTCCAAAAGAAAAACAGAATGCTGGCGCCAAAACATACCTGAACCATAACTGAAAATGCACTTTTGCCTGTCTTCATAAGACCCTCCCTGCAAAAAAATGTTTTTTTGCGTTTTATTTGTCTTTTACATTCAATGCCGTTTCCTTAAGGCTCCCCTCCGGCCGGAGGAGGGGAATTTTCTGCTTAAGGCAGCAGCATTGCCCAGCCTGCCTGAATTTTTCCAAAAATCTCCGCTACCAAATCTTGGTCAGGGTCAGCGTGACCATGCTGCCCTCAGACCGATCTTTGACCTCAAATTCCTGCAGCCCGCGCAGGGACATAAACAGTTTGTAAGATGGCATAAAAACACTGACTTCCGGGCCTATGGCAAAGGCCCGATCATGATCATCTTTGTTCCATGTGACATCATCACCCTTGTCATCCGTGATCTGCCATGCACAGTATCCGGTAAGGCCCAAATCCCATATCTGGTTCACTGTTTTGGCCACACCCCATTCAAAAAGAAAATTGTCTCCCGGAGTCACATCCGCATCATCCTTTTCCCAGTGAATTTCATAACGGGAAAGAACAGAGGCTGACCAGGTTTTTTTTGCATCAAAATAATACGTTCCGCCCAGGGTGAAAATGCCGCCCCAGTGATCCTTTCCCGGTGATGCAGGTTTGTCCGCATCATAATCTCCGGACGGAAGGAAGAATCCGGCTCCCAAAACCGCATCATAATTGCTGCCGTGCCAGGAAATCACAAAGGGCTCTATGCAGATGTCTCCCAGCCCGAACTTGTCATCCTTCAGTCCCATCGCGCCGATCTCCACATCTGTGTAAATCAGGGGAATCAGAATATCCGCAACATAGTTGCCGCCAAGGATTTTGTAATCCGAAACCCATATGAAGCGGTTGACCATCGCATAAACTGTGACATCAAAATCTATATCAAGCTCATGACCGTCCGCATCTTTCATGGTATCCGCATTGTAAAAGGCATTGTACATCCTGTAATAGAATCCCGGAGGAGGCACTGTGCCTGCTTTAATTCCCTCCACCCCCGGCACATAATGGCCGGTTTCCCCGCCTGCTGCCCATCCTGCTCCCATTGCTGCAAACATCAGCACCAGCAATACTGCCCACACCTTTTTTTTCATCTTTCTTCTCTCTCCTTTGCCTGTGTCTGTTTCATCTGTTTATACAAAAACCGGTATGCAGAAAACGGTTTTCTGCACCTGAATCCGGGTTTTATGCTTTGTTAAGAAATTTTGGGAGTGGCCCGGCTATTCCATGCTTTCAGTTCAGGCGTGCCCGCGTGAACAGCCGTTTTTTTCAGGCATTCTTTTCGCCGCTTTCCCTTTCTTCCTGCTCTATGGCCATGGACTGTGTTTTCCAGATGTCCCGGTTGTATTCCGCAATGGTGCGATCAGAAGAAAAACTGCCCATGCGCGCCACATTGAGAATGGCCTTTTGGGTCCATGCATCCTGATCCCGGTACAGCGCGTCTGTCCGCATCTGACATGCATGATAGGCTGCAAAGTCTGCCAGCACCAGATAATCATCTCTGTCAAGCAGGGAATCCACCAAAGGCCGGAAAATGCCGGGTTCCTCAGGATTGAAAAAATCATCCCGGATCAGGTCTATGACATCCTTCAGCACCGGGTCACTTTGATAATATTCGTAAGGACGGTAGGATTTCCGGATTTCGCTCACCTCATCCGCAGACAGGCCGAAGATGAAGATGTTTTCCTCTCCCACCTCTTCCATGATTTCAATATTGGCTCCGTCCAGCGTGCCGACCGTGAGTGCGCCGTTCATGGCAAATTTCATGTTGGAAGTGCCGGATGCCTCATATCCGGCAGTGGAAATCTGCTCGGAAATGTCTGCCGCGGGAAAGATGCTTTCGGCCAGGGTAACCCGGTAGTTGGGAATGAAAAGCACTTTGAGGATATGGCTGACCGAGCTGTCCCGGTTGATCATTTCCGCAGCATGGCAGATCAGCCGGATGATCAGCTTGGCAGTGGCATATGCGGGAGCGGCTTTTCCGCCAAAAATAAAAGTGCGGGGAACCATTTTGAAATCCGGTTCCCGTTTGAGTTTCAGCCAGCAGTAAACCACATGCAGAATATTGAGCAGTTGGCGTTTGTATTCGTGTATGCGCTTGACCTGAAAATCAAAAACTGATCCCGGATCAGGGGAAATGCCGGTGAGTTTTTTGGCAAGCAGAGCAAAACGCTCCTTGTTTCTGTGTTTGATTTCCCCCCACTTCCGCCGGAATTCCGCATCCGCGATCAGGGGTTCAATTTCCTGAAGATGTCTGAGATTCCATATCCATTCTCTGCCGATATGCCCGGAAATGAGTTCCGCAAGTTCGGGATTGGCTCCCAGCAGCCAGCGCCGGGGTGTCACCCCGTTGGTCTTGTTGTTGAATCTTCCCGGAAACATTTCGTCAAAATCCTTCAGCACCTTTTCCCGCAGCAGACGGGTATGGAGTTTTGCCACACCATTGACAGAATGGGAACCCGCAATGGCCAGATGCGCCATGCGGATGCGTTTTTCCCCGCCCTCCTCAATCAGGGACATGCGCCGCATACGGGCTTCATCCTTTACATACACAATGGACACATCCCGCAGAAAACGGCGGTTGATTTCATAGATAATCTGCAAAGGCCGGGGCAGAAGTTTTTCAAACATGTGGACCGGCCATTTTTCCAAAGCCTCGGACAGGAGGGTGTGATTGGTGAACGCGCAGGAGCGGGTGGTGATGTTCCATGCACTTTCCCAGTCCAGACTGTAAACATCCATGAGAATCCGCATGAGTTCCACCACAGCCAGAGAGGGATGGGTGTCATTCATCTGTATGGCCACCTTGTCGGGAAATTCCTCAAAACTGCTGTGCTGTATCCGGTAGCGCCGGATAATGTCCTGTATGGAGCAGGACACAAAAAAATACTGCTGCCGAAGCCGCAGTTCCCTGCCTTCGTAGATTTCATCATTGGGATACAGAACCTTGGAAATATTTTCCGAGATGTTTTTCTCCTCCACGGCTTTGAGATAGTCCCCGTGCTGGAAATATTTGAGATCAAATTCCTTGGAAGCCCGCGCAGACCACAGACGCAGGGTGTTGACCGTATTGTTTCCGTAACCGCCCACAGGTGTGTCATACGCGATGCCGATCACATCACTGGTGTCTTTCCATTCCGTTAGAAGCCGTCCGTCCGGCAGATGAATCTGCTCCACCCTGCCGTAAAAACGCACAGGATAACTGTACTCAGGCCGGGCAATTTCCCAGGGATTGGTGTATTTCAGCCAGTTTTCCGGACATTCCATCTGACCCAGATTCCGGATTTCCTGCTCAAAGATGCCAAATTCATACCGGATGCCGTAACCGTGGGAAGGAATCTCCAGAGTGGCCAGAGAATCCAGAAAACACGCGGCCAGCCTGCCCAGGCCGCCATTTCCCAGCCCCATGTCCGGCTCCATTTCCGCGATTTCCTCCAAATCCATATGGATTTCCTTCATGGCCTGCCGGGTTTCCTCATAAATGCCCAGATTGATGAGATTGTTGATCAGCACTCTTCCCATAAGGTATTCCGCGGAAAGATAATACACACGTTTCACATCATGGTCATGATACATCTGCTGGGTTTTAATCCAGCGTTCAATCATGCGGTCTCTGGCGGTCAGGGCAAGGGAGAGGTAGAGATCGCGCGGGGTGGCCGTGAATTTGTCTTTGGAAAGGGAATATTCCAGATGATTGGCAAAGGAAAGCTGGATATGTTTGGCGCTCATTCCTTTTTTGAAAAGGCCCCAGCTTTTGAACAGGGGACTGTCTTTCATGGCCGACCTCCTTTTTTGGATGTTTGTGTTTTTTTCATATCATAACATGAAATCAGAAAAAAACTGACAAAAATTTTGATGACAATCCTCATGGCCTGCAAAAAAACAACCTGTACCGTTCTTAGGGAAGATAACCATCTTAAAATACCGGAGGGCCGGGTTTCAGGTTTCAGGTGTCAGGTGTCAGGAAACAGACACTGAAACCTCAGAACGCAAAACCGGCACATCAGCAGTTTCCAAATCCCTTGCGTCCGGAAATTCTGACGGGTGGTGGGTCAAACCGGGTGATGAAAACGTTTCTCTCCGGCCGGGGAGGGGAATTGTCAACGAATTTGACCCACTGCCGAAATCATCACCCGGATAAAAGGGTTCCATCTGAATTTTCTCACACCGGCTCCCATGTGACCCGCAGCACTTCCTGATAAGTGGTAATGCCTTTGAGCATTTTCTTCACTGCACTTTCCCGCAGGGTGCTCATGCCTTCCCCGGCTGCTTTCAGGCGGATGGTTTGCAAATCCGTCTCTTTTGTTGTCAGTCGTTTGAGGGATTCGGAATAGGGAAGAATTTCATAAATCCCGGTTCTGCCCTGATACCCCGTACCCCGGCACATGGGGCACCCCTCCCCGCGGAAAAGTTCCACACTGCCTTCTGTTTCAAGACGGATGCCCATGTTCCAGAGTTCCGCTGTGTTCATCATAAAAGAGGTGCGGCAGTGGTTGCAGATTTTGCGCACCAGCCGCTGGGCCAGCACCCCGATGAGTGTGCTTTGGATCAGAAACGCGGGAATGCCCAGATCCAGCAGACGGGTGATGGCGGTGGGCGCATCATTGGTATGCAGGGTGGAAAGCACCAGATGGCCGGTCAGCGCTGCCTGCACCGCATTTTCCGCTGTTTCCAGATCCCGCATTTCACCGATCATGATAATATCCGGGTCCTGGCGGAGAATATTGCGCAGGATGTTCCCAAAGGTGATGCCGACACCGGGCTGGACAGCTATCTGATTGAATTCGCTGTTGATCATTTCTATGGGGTCTTCCACTGTGGTGATATTGATTTCCGGCGTTGACAAATCCCGGAGCGTGGAATACAGGGTGGTGGATTTTCCGCTGCCGGTGGGGCCTGTGACCAGCACAATGCCGTGGGGCATTTTGATGAATTTGTTGAAACGCAGCAGATCTGTTGCGGAAAAGCCCAGACTTTCCAAATCCTGAAACAGAATGTCCGGGTCCATGATTCGCATGACCACTTTTTCCCCAAAGGCCACCGGAACAGTGGAAACACGGATTTCCACCTCTGTGTCCCCTTTGCCGGTTTTGATGCGGCCATCCTGGGGTCTGCGCTTTTCCGCCATATCCAGCCGGGAAAGAATCTTGATGCGGCTGACAATGGC
>CAZDIU010000305.1:0-6472 GCA_964505535.1 uncultured Desulfobacterales bacterium
TGTTTTTAGCTAATATGCTGATTTATAAAATAAAATAATCAGCATAAAAAGTCCCGCCACCCAGGACTTCAATGAGTTATTGTTACTGTTTGATGGCGGATTGGCTTAATACCAATTCTCCATTGACCTGATGCAATCTGCACCTGATCCGGAGGAGTGCAAAAATTAAGCGGAGCGGTTTTTTGCACAGACGGAACTGCGGAAAAACTGACAATATTGGATCAAACCAATGGGGAATCGGTATCATACCGATTCCCCATTGAAAAGATACTTGAAAGCAGGCAAAAAAAAGTTTTCATGTATTCAAAAAACCGGATTTTTCCGAAAAATCCGGTTTTTCTGAAAAACTTCATGCCTGAAAAACTTATGTTTCAGATCAATGGAGAATTGGTATTGCAGGTAAAGTATTGAAACGCTCAAATACCCCTGCATGTCCGGCAGGGAAGCAAAATCCCAAACTTCCCGTTTGGGACTCCGAATGAATCATCTTTCCCCTGATTCAATGGTATCAGGGAATTGGACAATGTGCAGGACTTACTGTTTCCAGAACGGAGACATCTGCCGCAGACGGGCAATGATGGGCGGCAGTTTTTCCACAACATAATCCACTTCCTCCTGTGTATTGTAAATGCTCAGGCTGAAGCGCACGGAACCGTGTGCGGCTGTATAGGGAATACCCATGGCCCGAAGCACATGGGAAGGTTCCAGTGATCCGGAGGTGCATGCAGAACCGGATGACGCGCAGATGCCCAGTTCATCCATCATCAGCAGGATGGATTCCCCTTCGATGAATTCAAAGGAAATGTTGGTGGTGTTGGGCAGGCGTTTTTCTCTGTCCCCGTTGACCAGGGAACTGGGAATGCGTTCCAGCAGACCGTTTTCCAGACTGTCACGCAGTTGTCTGACCCCTGTGTTTTCCTCATGGATATGCGCTGCGGCAAGTTCTGCGGCTTTGCCCAGTCCCACAATGGAGGCCACATTCTCTGTTCCGCCTCTTCTGCCGGATTCCTGATGCCCGCCAATCAGGAAAGGGGAAAATTTCGTACCTTTGCGCACATACAGCGCTCCCACGCCTTTGGGGGCATGAAGTTTGTGGCCGGACAGGGAGAGCATGTCAATGCTGCTCTCTTTGAGATTGATGGGAATCTTGCCCACGGCCTGCACAGCATCTGTGTGAAACACAATGCCTTTCTCTCTGGCCCTGTGCGCGATTTCCTCCACCGGAAAAAGCACGCCGGTTTCATTATTGGCCCACATGATGCTGACCAGTGCCGTATCCTCTGTCATGTGATCATAAAGAAAATCCAGATCCATGATTCCCTTTCTGTCCACCGGAACAAAGGTGGCCCGGTATCCGTTTCTGCCCAGATATTCGCACAGGTTTTTTATCGCGGAATGCTCCACCCTTGTGGTGAGGATATGCTTTTTGTCCGGATTGGAGCGGAGAGCTGCATACACGGCTGTACTGTCACTTTCCGTTCCGCAACTGGTGAAGACAATCTCTTCCGGCAAAGCACTCAGCAGCCCGGCCAGACGGGATCGGGCTTCCCTGATCCCGTCCAGAGACTTCTGGGCAAAACGGTACATGCTGGAAGGATTTCCGTACATTTCCGTAAAATAGGGCATCATGGCATCCGCAACCTCCGGCGCCACCCGTGTGGTTGCGTTGTTATCCAGATAAATGCTTTTCATTGGCACACCTCCTCCACGAGCAGTTCCGGTGTGACAAATTCCCGGAGTTTCTTTTCCACAAAATCCTTGAGGGTAATCTGCGCTGCCTTGCAACTGGAGCAGGCCCCGCGCAGACGCACCTGCACATGATCGCCGTTGACATCCACCAGTTCAATATCGCCACCGTCCTTTTTCAGGGCAGGCTGAATCTCCCGTTGCAGGGTTTCCTCAATGAGCCGGATTTTCTGTATATTGGTCAGTTTTGCGGGTTTGATTTCTTTGGGGCTTTCCTTTCCTGCCACCTCATCAATGAGTTCCTGAATCCGCTCATGACATTTGCCGCATCCGCCGCCTGCCTTGATATAATTGGTGACATCCTCAATTGCGTGCAGTTGATGACTTGCCAGTGCTCTGCGGATTTCCACATCTGTAACCCCGAAACATTCGCACACAATCTCGCCCTCTTTTTCCTCCACGGGTTTTCCCCGGTAACAGGCAATGGCCTTGGTCAGAGCTTCCTGTCCCATGACCGAGCAGTGCATTTTTTCCTTGGGCAGACCGCCCAGAAAGGCAACGATATCGTCATTGGTGATTTTTTCAGCTTCCTGCAGGGTCTTGCCTTTGAGCATTTCGGTCAGTGCCGAGGAAGAGGCAATGGCGCTCGCGCAGCCAAAAGTCTGAAATTTCACATCAACAATCCGTTCATTTTCATCCACTTTAAAGGTCAGTTTCAGCGCGTCCCCGCAGGACATGGAACCGACCTCACCCACACCGTCCGCATTTTCAATGACGCCCACATTGCGGGGATTGAGAAAATGCTCTCTGACTTTATCCGTGTATTCCCACATGGTATCCTCCTGATCTATATGAAATAATTTTGAAATAATGTGAATTCTGCATAAAGCTGTCTGAATTTTCAGACAAAATAAGCGGGACAGACGTTATGTGTTTTCCCGGCTGTTTTTTCACACAGGAACACCCCATCCCGCCAAGATTCCGGTTTGCTCCATGAGTTTCCTCAGGGTTCATTTTTCATACACCCTCTGAGGAATTTTTGTCACCTGATTACTATAATCACGATAAAAAGAAAAAAAAGTCTGATTGTGACAGAGGGGAAATTTTCCGGGGAATGTATGAATGTCAGAAGCAGGATGACAGATGTCAGAAACATGCAGCATATCAATATTCTGTTTAATTTGGGTTAATACCGCGATCAGTAATGCCAATTCGTCATTGATCTGAAACACAGGTTTTTCAGGCATGAAGTTTTTCAGAAAAACCGGATTTTTCGGAAAAATCCGGTTTTTTGAACACACGAAAACCTCATATTTGCCTGTCTGCAGGTATCTTTTCAATGGGGAATCGGTATAAATCCCTGCATTCTGTCAGTGGCATAACAGCAGGTTCCAAGTCCCTTATTGCTCTTTCCCGGTGCATCAAATCTTCTACCAGCTCCCGGAAGCCCCTCCGCCGCCGGATGAACCGCCTCCACCGCCGGAAAAACCTCCTCCCCCTCCGGAAGAAAAACCTCCTCCGCCGGAAGAAAACCCTCCGCCCCAAGAACTTCTGCTCCGGGAACCAGAACTTCTTCTGTGTGAACCGGATGTTCTGCGCGGCAGCCCCGAACCCAGGTCAATGCTTCTTCCTGCTTTTTTGAGTCTGCTGGTGATGATCATAAAAATGATGAACAGGATAAAAAAAATCATTAAACCAAGACCTTCACTGCCGATATCCTCCTGTTTTTTCGGACTGCCCTGATACGCGCCCCTGACTGCGGCAGCAATGCCATGCACACCTTTTTTTATGCCGGAATAATAATCCCCCTTTTTGAATTCAGGCGTAATTTCATTGCTGATGATCATCATGCTCTGGGCATCCGTGAGTTTATCTTCCAGGCCATACCCGACTTCAATTCGCAGTTTTCTGTCCTGAACAAAAACCGCAAGCAGGACCCCGTTGTCCTTTTTGCTCTGCCCGACCTTCCACTGGGTAAACAGATCATTGACATAGCCTTCCAGAGAGAATTCTTCCGGGATTTTGTTCATGATGCAGACAAAAACCTGTGTGGAATCTGTGGTTTCAATATCCCTGAGAATGGCGTCAAGTTCCTGTTTCTGTTCATTTGTCAGAATTCCCGCGTAATCACTGACCCATGAAATCGGTTTGGGGAAATCAGAAGCCATTGCGTGGGCAGAAATCCATAGGGTCAGAATGAAAAAAAGAATGATTTTCCGCATGGTGAAACTCCTTATTTGACTCTTCAACAGGTTTTGTGGAATTCTGGATTCCGGCTCTCGCGGGAATGACGTCATGCCTGCGAAAGCAGGCATCCAGAAAAAATTTCCTTAAAAATCATAGAAGAACCCCTTATTTCATGGTTTTTCAGAAAGATGCTTTCATGCACCTGTGGAAATTTCATTGCTCAGTTCATTGACATCATTCTCTTCACAGGGAAAAAATTCTTTGAGTTTTTCCCCGATTCTGTCAATGAAATACGTAATCCCATCAATAATCTCCCCGCGTCCGAAATAATTTTTCATTTCGTCCTTTTCCTTTTCCCAGAAATCCTCTCCGACTTTTTCATTGATACCCTTATCACCGAATATGGCAAATTTTTTGTCATCCAGAGCCACATAAATCAGAATCCCGTTTCGGAGTTGGGTATTGTGCATTTCCAGTTCCTCAAAAACCGCCACCGCCCTGTCAAGGGGGGACATGTCTTTTTTGAGTGCAGGTTCCATATGCACCCGGATTTCGCCGGAAGTGTTTTTCTCTGCGTTTCCAATGGCATCAACCAGTTTTTTTCTGTTTTCCTCTGTCATCAGTCTGGCAACGGAAGACAGCCTTTTAAACAGCATAATCCCCCCTTTTGTTAATGTTTAATGATGAATATTTAATTCAGATCTGTTATCATTCAACATTAAACATTCACCATTGTCAAAACCCGACTTTCGGAGCGTTTTCCGCTCCCTTTTCGGCTTTGAAATATGCCTTTTCACCAAAGCCCATCATCCCGGCCAGGATGACCTGCGGAAACCGCTTGATGTATGCGTTATAAACCTGCACAGTTTCGTTGAAGCGTTTACGTTCCACTGCGATTCTGTTTTCCGATCCTTCCAACTGGGCCTGCAGGGCCAGAAAATTCTGGTTGGCCTTCAAATCCGGATAGCGTTCCGCGACCACCATGATACGGCTCAGCGCAGCAGAAAGTTCCGCCTGTGTCTGCTGAAATTTTGCAAACACTTCCGGATTGTTGAAAACATTTCCTGCAATACTGCCGGTTCTGGCTCTGGCTTCTGTGATGGCCTGCAGGGTTTGTCTTTCATGCTGCATGTATCCCTGAACGGTTGCCACCAGATTCGGTATGAGATCCGCTCTTCGCTGATAGACATTCTCCACCTGTCCCCAGCTTCGTTTCACATCCTCATCCAAAGAGACCATTTTATTGTATTTGGATACAATCATAATGGTCATAATCAGCATTATCGACACAAATGCTATGGCAGAAAAAATCACAACTGACCGGAAAAAGGATTTTTTCTGCGCCATTTCCCCGCGTACCTGCCGGGCGATTTTATCCACCTCCTCTCTGGAAAAAGACGTAAGTTCGGAAAGAGCCTCCTGGCTTGCGTCCGCGTCTTTCATTTTGTCAGCCTTTTCCGCTTCCTGAATCACACGTCTGCGGATCTCGGCCTGAATATCTTCTTCCCGCATGATTTCCTCCCTATAATCAGTGTTCAGGTGTCAGGTTTTCAGTTTTTGTACAGTATGTTTCTGATACCTGACACCGAAAACTTGACACCTGACACCTATCCTAATTTGCTCCGGCTTCCCTGATTTTTTTCAGATTGGCCTGAATCTTCTTATATTTTTCTGACAGACCGGCATGTTTCTCCTTCACTTTTTCCACCACATCCGGCTTGGCTTTGGACAGGAAATCCTCGTTATGGAGTTTTTTTGAAACGCCCTCGATTTCCTTTTCCAGCTTGGAAAGCTCTTTTTCGAGCCGCTGTGCCTCTTTGTCAAAATCAATGATGCCCTCAAGCGGAACAAAAATCGCGGCTTTGTCAATGATTGCGGTGGCTGCGGATTTGGGTTTGTCTCCGGGTTTTTCCACTGTCATGGATTTCAGGCGTGCCAGCTCGCTGATCAAAGCCTTTTCTTTTTCCATCAGACTGAGAATCTTTTCATCTGAAGACTGTATCCGCACATCAAGCATCATGGAAGGCGGAATGTTCATTTCTCCCCGGATATTGCGGATGCCGGTAATCGCGGCAATCACGGTTTCCATGCGGGCTTCTGCTTCCGGATGCAGGCTGATCACGGCATTGGCCGGATTATCCGCAGGATAGCAGGCATTCATAATGGAACCTTCTGTACCCGGAAGTTTGTGCCAGATTTCCTCTGTCACAAAGGGAATAAAGGGATGCAGCAGAATCAGGCTTTCCCGCAGAACCCTCCAGAGAACACCGAGGCTTGCCTGTTTTGCCTCTTCTCCTGCCTGACCGTAAAGCGCGGGTTTGGCTGCCTCCAGATACCAGTCACAGAATTCATGCCAGAGAAAATGATACAAATCACCGGCTGCCTCGTTGAAATGATACCCGTCCAGATGGGTTTGCACATCCTGCATGACCCGGCGCAGACGGGACAGAATCCACTGATCCGGCAGAGACAGTTTTCCGCTGATTTCCGGATAGGGCTGATTCAGGTGCATGAGGGAAAAACGCGCGGCATTCCAGAGTTTGTTGATGAAATGCCGGTATCCTTCCACCCGTTTTTCCGACATTTTCACATCCCTGCC
>CAZDIU010000306.1:0-6328 GCA_964505535.1 uncultured Desulfobacterales bacterium
GGACTGCTGGGATTCACGGAAAAAGATGTGCTTGAAATGCTGGATTATTACCGGCAGGCCGGACTGCTGACACTTGACAGGGAAACCTGCATGAACATCATGAATCAGTGGTACAACAGTTACCGTTTTTCGGAAAATGCGGAGAACACCGTTTTCAATTCCGACATGGTGCTGTTTTTTATCCTGGAGGCTCTGGAAAGAACAAATCTGCCGAGACATCTCATTGATCCCAATGTCCGCATTGACTATGGCAAACTGCGCCATCTCATGCTCATTGATCAGAGCCGAAGACTCAACGGCAACTTCAGTGAACTGAAAAACATTATGGAAACCGGTGAAACATCCTGTGACATCAGTCTGTCCTTTCCTCTGGAACACCTGAGACAGCGGGAAAACTTCATCTCCCTTCTTTTTTATTTCGGACTGCTGAGTGTCAAAGGCACACATGAGGGAGTCCCTCTGCTGCACATTCCCAACCTGACCGTCAGAAATCTGATGTACGGTTATATCCGGGATGCGTTTCAGGATGTTGACATTTTCCGCATCAATCTGCTTGAATTTTCCCGCAGAGTGCAGAAAATGGCTTACAGAGGCGAATGGAAACCCGTGTTTGCATTTCTGGCCGAAGAGGTGGAAAAACAGACCTCGGTGCGGGATTATCTGGAAGGGGAAAAGGTGATTCAGGGCTTTCTGCTGGCCTACCTGAATGTCACGGATTTCTTTCTGACAAAATCGGAACAGGAAGCTGCCAAAGGATTCTGCGATCTGTGGCTGGAACCCTTTCTGGCCCGGTTCCCGGACATGGCCTTCGGTTATCTCATCGAACTGAAATACATTCCCCGCAGTGAGTTCACAGACAGACTGCTGGAGAAGAAAATCGCAGAGGCAAAAGTGCAGTTGCAGCGGTACGGAGAGGATGAGAGAGTCAAAAGGATTGCAGAGAAAGTGACAGTGAAAAAAATCGTGCTGATTTACAAAGGATGGGAGCTGGTGCACATGGAGGAAACATGCACTGATGTCTGAACCGCAGGTTCATCTGATTTTTCTGACTGAACCCGGGAGATGCGGAAAGCGGGCATGGAAAAAAATGTGCACACCGGTTTTCACAGACAGCAGATTATATCATTGCTTGAAACATTTTCCAGAGGCTTTGATTTTTTTCAGTCTGTATTTCGGACAAAAAAACTCTGCGTCAATTCGGGGGACTCCGCGTCACTCTGCAGCAGAAAGCAGACTGCCGGATTTTTCAGGTGCATTTCATCCGGAAGATCTCCCCGTCAGAACAGGACAAATGTTCCAAGTATCGTTATATATGGACAAACGCAGAATCTGTGAGGGGCATCTGATTCTCTTTGACAGGACTGAAAAAAAATGGGAACATATTCCGGACAGGGAAATCCGGATACAATTTTTTGTTTCAGAAAATCCCGGCATTTTGAAAGCATTGATGAGGAAAACTGAAAAATATCGGATACGAACGGCATTATGAAAAAAAAAGCATTTCATTGTCTGGCAATGGCATTTCTGCTGCTGCTTCCTGTTTCCTGTGACAAAACCAAGGACACAGAGCCGGGCGCAGATCAGGTTCCCGGGGTCACGGATACCGAAATCCGCATTGGCAGTTCTCTGGCGTTGGGGGGCCATGCCGCTTATCTGGGAACCCAGACCCTGAACGGGGCCATGTCCTATATCCGGCATGTCAATGATCAGGGCGGTGTGCATGGAAGAAAGATTAACATTATTGCCTATGATGACCAGTACGACCCGCCCCAATGTGTGTACAATACCCAGAAACTCATCGTGGAAGATCAGGTCTTCGCACTGTTCTGCTATGTGGGAACTCCCACCACCGTCAAGATTATTCCCCTGGTGGAAGAAGCCAGGATTCCCCTGGTGGGCATGTTCACCGGGGCCAACGAACTCAGGGAACCCCTTCAGCGCTATCTGATCAATGTCCGGGCATCCTATTATCAGGAGACAGCCGCGTCTGTGAAGCATCTGGTGGAAAAACTCGGACTGAACAAAATTGCTGTGTTTTACCAGTATGATGCGTTCGGATTTGAGGGACTCAAAGGCACGGAACTGGCGTTGCGGACATACGGACTTGTTCCGGTCGCGAATGGCACCTACACACGGGGGACCATTGCCATTGAGGAGGGGGTTGAAAAAATAGCAGGTTCCGGTGCTGAGGCTGTGGTGATGATTGGAACCTATGATCCCTGTGCAGAATTCATCCGTATGTGCCGGGCAGCGAATTTCAACCCGGTTTTCTGCTCCGTCTCTTTTGTGGGAGCCGAGGAACTGGCGCGGAAACTGGGAAAAGACGGAGACGGTGTCATCATCACCCAGGTGGTGCCTTCTCCGGAACTGCCTGAAATCCAGGATAAACTGTGGGGCGTCCGGGAATACTGCGAATTGCAGAACCGCTATGATCCAAACAATCCGCCCACCTTTGTGGGACTGGAAGGCTATCTCAATGCCAGAGTGCTGGTGGAAGGGCTGCAGCGGGCCGGAAGGGATCTGAACAGGGAAAAATTCATTGACGCGATTGAATCCATACAGAATTATGATTTGGGAATTGAAAATGCTCTGTATTTCAGTCCCGAAGATCATCAGGGACTGGAACGGGTGTATTACACCCGCATTCAGGACGGAAAGATACAACTGATGAGTGAATGAGGACAGGTGATAAAATGGAAAAACTCAGAAACCTCAGCCTGAAAAACAAGATATTTTTTTCCACCCTGGCCGTAATTCTGCTCATCAGTCTGGTGATAGCCCTGTTTACGCGCTGGATACTGATTTCCAGTCTGACCTCGGAACTGGAGCGCCGGGGCCTGGGCATTGCCCACAATATTGCGGAAAACTGCCGGGAATCCATCATCACCCGGAATCTTCCGGAACTGACCAGCATGCTCTTTGACGCCCGGCTGGGAGAGCGCAAGGCTTTGGTTCTTTATATTTTTGTCCAGGACAAACAGAATGAGATTCTGTCCCATACCTTTACGGAACCGTTTCCCGAGGGCTATGATCTGGCAAATCCCATTGCTCCGGAGGCTCCGCACAGCATCCGTCTGCTGCGGACAAAAAAATACAGGGCCTATGATGTCGCGGTTCCGGTCAATGAGGGCATCTATCAGGTGGGAACGGTTCATGTGGGCATAGACAAAAACCACATTGACCAGCTTATCGGCAAACTGCGTACCACTTTTCTGGGCTTTGTTTCCATTGTAACCGTGATTTTCTTCATGATCAGCCATTATCTGGCCAAATATATCACCCGGCCCATTACTGCGCTGACCAAAATCTCTGATGAAATCAGCCGGGGCAATTTTGACATCCGGCCTGATCTGGGCAGTGAGATCCGATGCTGGGAAATGAAAAACTGCAAAACACAAACCTGTCCGGCATACGGCAATACGGACATTCCCTGCTGGTATGTGGACGGAACCCCGTGCACACTGAGCGATCAGTGCACCTTTGGGGAAAAAATCAATGAATGCTATCAGTGTGCTGTGTATAAAAAAGGTATGCGGGATGAGGTGCGGCAGCTTGCCAATTCCTTTATCAACATGACCAACCGCATCAAACAGTCTCAGGTGAAACTCAAAGAATCAGAAGGAAAATACCGCTCCCTGTTTCACAGCGGACCAAATCCGGTTTTTGTGGTGGATCACAAAACCCTGGAAATTCTGGATGCCAATCCCAGCGCGGAAAGCACCTACGGCTACAGCAAAAAAGAACTCATTGGCCGGGCTTTCACAGACCTGGGGCCTTTTGAATACACAAATGCGGATCTGTCTGACCCGGATGAGGAAAACTGGCAGAAATCCCGCATTGTCAATCCCAAAGTACAGCATTTCAAAAAGGGAAATGAAGCCTTTTATGTCAACATCCATGCAGCTCCGGCCCGGTATCAGGACCGGGATGCGTTTATTGTCGGCACAACCGACATTACGGAAATGATAGAGAAAGACACGCAACTGATCCAGGCCAGCAAGATGACCACGCTGGGGGAAATGTCAGCAGGCATAGCGCATGAACTCAATCAGCCCCTGAATGCCATCAAAATGGGCAGTGAATTTCTGAAAATGATGATCGAGAGGGGGCGGAACATCGCTGATGAGGATTTGTATGAAGTATCCGGAGAAATCAGCGGCCAGGTGGATCGTGCCGCTGATATTATCAACCATCTCAGAGACTTCGGACGCAAGGCCGATTTTTCCAAAGAAAAGATATTCATCAACACGCCCATTCGCGGGGTTCTGGATATTGTGGGCAGACAGCTTACATTGCAGAACATTGATGTGCAACTGGATTTGGATGAATCCATCCCTCCGATTCTGGCGCACAACAACCGCATTGAGCAGGTGATTTTCAATCTGGTCACCAATGCCCGCGATGCCATCAACCAGAAATCCGATGACAGCACAGATATTGAAAACCGATCCATCCGCATTCGCTCCTGTACAGAAAACGACCGGGTGAAGGTGTGTGTCCGCGATACCGGCATCGGCATTCCGGAAGCCCTGCGGCAGCGTATCTTTGAATCATTTTTCACCACCAAGAAAATGGGGGAGGGCATGGGGCTGGGACTGTCCATTGCATCCGGCATTGTGGGGGATTACGGCGGAAGCATTGACATCCAAAGCACCGAGGGAGAGGGCACAGAGATATTTCTGTCCTTTCCCCGTGCGGATGTGTGACATTGATTTGCAATTCAGGAAGTTTCAGGGGAGGTCATTATGATGAACTGGCAGGAGGTGTGTGAACATCCGGATTTGCGGAATCTGCCTTTCAAAATTGAACTGGATGAAAGGGGAAAGACTGTCATGAGTCCCGTCAGCGTCTGGCATTCGGCATATCAGGGAGAAATTTCCTGGCTCCTTCGATCTATGGGAACAAACGGAAGAACTCTGCCTGAATGTGCCATTGCCACGCGCAAAGGAACCAAAGTCGCGGATACAGCCTGGGCGTCCATGGAGCGTTTTCGGATTATTTTTCGTGAAATCCAGTGCCATGTGGCTCCGGAAATCTGTGTGGAAGTGAAATCGCCCGCGAATACAGACACAGAAATCAGTGAAAAAAAAGCCCTGTATTTTGAAAACGGGGCAGTGGAAGTCTGGATTTGCTCAGATGATGGGAAAATGCGTTTTTTTGCACCGGACAGGGAACTGGAAAAATCCCTCATGTTTCCGGATTTTCCGCAAAAAATTGAAATCGGATTTGTGTGAATATCCTGAAAAAATGATTCCTGATTTGATAGTGGATCAAATTCGTTGATGACGGTCTCCCCTCTCTTGAGGGAGGGGGATTTCAACGGATTTGACCCACTGCCCCTGATTTCTTTCATAATCGCTTTCTGAGGGAGAATATCATTGAAAAAAATACTGGTCATAGATGACGAAACCGGCAATCTGAACATGTTCCGTCTGTTTCTCAAAGCATACGGTTACGATGTCCTGCTTGCGGAAAACGGCAGGGCCGGACTGGAGATTGCGGAAAAAGAGTCGCCTTCCATTGTCTTCACAGATATAAAAATGCCGGGCATGGACGGGCTGGAGGTTCTCAAACGGCTCAAAGAACTCAATCCCCTGACAGAAGTGATTGTCATGACCGGTCATGGCGATATGGATCTGGCGGTCAAGGCACTCAATCTGAATGCCACGGATTTTATCAACAAACCCATTCACCGATCCGCGCTGGATGCAGCACTGGCACGCGCAGAGGAACGACTGAAACAGGCAGCCGGAAAGGACAATGAAGTGCTGGTGCGCGAGTGCGGCAATGTGCTGGTTCTGGAAATCCGGGGAAATGTGACTTCCCGTTCCGAGCAGATTCTCATGGATGCCTATCATTCGGCCATGTCTGAAGACAGAAAAAGCCTGCTGCTTGTTTTTGAGGAAACTGCGTCAGTCAACGGCGCGGGCATTGCGGTGCTGATTCAGTTGCTTTCGGAAAGCAGAAAGCATAAGCAAAAGGTGGGCATTACCGGAATTTCGGAAAATTATGTCAAGATTTTTGACATGGTGGGCATCACCCGTTTTGCGGATGTGTACAAAACAGAGGCGGACGCGGTAAAGGAACTGGGCGAATCATGCCCTGCATGAAACAATCAGGAATTGATGAATCCGCAAAAAGTCGGAAATCCGTCACTCCGGCTTTCGCCGGAATGACGCAGAAACAGAAAACCGGACTTTTGCGGGATCATCAAGAATCACAGGAGGAAACCATGAAATGTCTGTTCAGCAGAGGATTATGCTGCTGTCTGCTGTTTATTGCATTGGCAGGAATACCTGCCGGCACCGCCCTTTCCGGCACACTGCCG
>CAZDIU010000307.1:0-6278 GCA_964505535.1 uncultured Desulfobacterales bacterium
CGTCACCTCTTTCGACAGCCAGTACTCTCCTTCCCCGTTTGTCAGCGTAACCCGGTATTTCCGGCAGGGATATCCGGAGATGTTTCTGCTTTCCTCTGTGGCCGTGATTTTCATTTCTCCGGACTGCACTTTTCCCTTTTCTGTCATGGCAGACATATCGGTTTTCATGTATGTCTTACTGTTCGGATAAAGGTTGTAAAAAGTCATGGCGCGATAATCCAGAATCATGATGCCGTCACTGCTTTCTGTGCGCATTCCCTGTTCTGAGAGCCAGTATTTCACGGTATCGCTTTTGTTGAACTGGCCCATCAGAATCTGGGGCAGATTGGCGGACATGCCTTTGGGAGTTCCTTTGGATTCCACCAGAGATTCCCAATAAATATCAGCATAAGCAGGCAGTACCGCAAAAAGAATCAGCACAGAAAACATCATGCACAGAAAATGCCCTGTTTTGTTCATCTAAAACTCCTTTTGTCTTTAGGGTTAATCCGGCAGAATCTTACAGACCTGTCTCATCAGAGGGAACGCTGACAGTTCCGGATTCTGCCTGCAAAAAAAATCACAGATGCCTGAATAGCGCAGTTTTTTGAAAAATACAAGACTTGCGTTATATCGGTTAATTTGCATGTGCAAAAATGGAGTTGGAAACACAAAATTTTTTTCTTTGTTCTGTAACCATCCGCTGGTATAATCATTATATAAATATCTGAATATATAAATTTATTTTTATTTATACAGCTTTGAAATCTTCAGCAGCGTGGGATTCCAGGTTATGTTTTCAGCTTTTGATGCAGTCACATTGAGCAGAATGCCCGGTTTTTCCCCGTCCATGCACACGCCCAGGGTTACACCCTGCTCCACCAGCGGGGGAGAGCCGGTCATGCTGAGCACCCTGTTTTCCCGACAGTAGCGGATCAGCCGCTGTGTATCTGTATTTTCACCGATATACAGAACTGAGGGACGGAAAGAGGGAATTCCCCTGCCCTCTTCAACAGACCGGATGACTGATTTGCCGATGGAAAGTCCCACAGCTTTCCGCAGTTCTGCCGCAGCTTCAGGGGCATTGACCACATAAATGGAGATTTCGTCACGGTTGCTGATTTCCCTGCTCATCACCAGAATTTTCACAAAAAGAGCGGCCTGCAGTTTTTCCGGCACTTTTCCGTAACTTTCCGCACAGACCGGCAGGGTAAGAAAGATGAACAGAACCAGAAGGAACAGGATCATATTTCTCTGTGACACCATAGTTTTTCTTTCATTGCATCTGAGGATTGCCCATACAATTCATTTTCAGAACTTCCATCCCACAGTGACCAGAAAAGCCCGCCCTTCGTCTCTCAGCCCGTTTTGAAGGTTCTGATCAGGATACCGGATTTCTTTGTCAAACAGATTGGAAATTTTCAGGGCAGTGAACAGACCGGTTTTTTCATGATCATAGCGCAGATTCAAATCCGCAATGAAACAGTCAGCCGCTGTTTGCCCAACTTGCAGCTTTTTGTTGTCTTTTGTCATAATGTCAGGCTGGTCCGGATCCATTTCATCCACGTACAGTCCGCTCAGACTGGCAGTGAAGCCGCTGCGCCGGTATGCCATTTTGGCTTTCATCAGCAGATGAGGAGAATAGGCAATCTTCCGGTTTTTCACTGTCCTGTCTTCGGTATGCTGATAGGCTCCGCTCAGTTCCATCTCCAGATATTTGACCGGCCGGACTGTCAGTATCAGTTCTGCTCCATATGTTTCCATACGTCCGGAATTGTCCAGTATGGGGATAAACGCTGACTCTCCCTCCTCATTCTCTGTTTCCTGAAAACTGAAAATTCGCAGATTCTGAATATCATTTCTGAACAGACTGAGACTGAAACTGAAACCCGGATAGGACAGAAGATAATTGAGTTCCAGTGTTTGGATTTCCTCCGGTTCCAGATCTGTGTCCAGTCCTCTTTCAATATCCGTGAGATCGGCCTCTTCCGCTGTGAAAGGTTTGTTGGCCTCTCCGTACATCAGTTTCAGAATATGGTGATCCGAAAGAGAATATACTGCCGCAATGCGTGGGATAAAATAGATTTTCTCCTCTTCATTGTATATACTTTTCCTGGGGATTATCAACGGGTTTTCCCCATACCGGAGCCAGATATCCGTATGGAATTTTTTATACTGTTCCAGACGGGCGCCGGCTGTGATTTTCAGACAGTCAAAGGGACGGTAATTGATCTGCGCGAAGGTGGCATATGTATCCCGGTCGGATATATTGTATCCGCCTGTAAGCAGCTCCGGAAACGGCTGGAATTCAAGCGGCTTGGGGTAACAGGCATCGTATTGTGTCCCAAAAACTTTTTTGTAACTGAGTCCGAAAATCATATTGACAGGGTTTGCCGGTTTCCAGACCAGATCCAGTTCGGCTTCAAGACGCTCCTCTTTTCCGTCATATGCGGACAGGGTATCATATCCGTACCTGTCCGGAGGATATGTGTCAGATTCCTCGTGAAAATCTTTGTAACTGTACGTCAGTTTCCCATCCATATGAAATGCCTCTGTCAGGTACTGCCGGTATCCGATTCGGGCGGTGCTGGTCTGAATCTCTCTTTTGCTTCCGTTATTGTAGGCAGGTTCTCCCTCAAATATTCCGTTTTCCATGTCATTATACTGAAAATTCGCATAAAACCCTTTGTATGCGGATGAAAAATCCAGATTCGCGTTTTTCCGTTCCAGATCCCCGTCTGTGCGTTTATGGGCCAGCGGATGGATTTTCCGATACTGTTCCGCGCTCATCATGTCCTGATAACTTTTTTCAATACCGTCTGTGGCGTAAAGTGAGGCGTTGAGGGTGTAACCGAAATTCCCTTTTTCTCCGGATGCCCTGGCAAAGGTTTCGTATGTATTCGCACTGCCAGAGGAGGCGGATATCATGCGCAGAGGGGCGCCGTAGGGAATCTCATTGGTGACAATATTGATGGATCCCAGGAATGCGCCGGAGCCGTATATTACGGACATGGGGCCGCGCACCACCTCAATGCGGTCTACGGCCCGGACAGGCACCATGATCTCGCATATCTCACTGCTGTGCTGCACCACACCGTTGACCAGAATCACCATATTGTTGTTGTTCAGTATGCCCCGGACACCGACAATATCCTGATCATAATTGTAAATGCTGTAAAATCCGGGGATGTTTCGGATAATCTCGGCAATGGTGCGGTACCCGTATTTCTCAATGTCCCCGCGAGTGACAATATGCACACTGGCCGGAATATCCCCCACTTTTTCGGCCATCTTTCCCGCGCTGGTAATTTCCCTGTCCAGCAGTTCCTCCAAAGACAGTTTGAAGAGTTCCTCTGTCGGCATATCCAGAAGATCCGCTGTTTTTTTTGCATAAAGGGGGTTGGCAAAACTGATGATCAGCAAAAGGGTGTACAGGCTTGTTTTCATTTGATCCTCCGATACGTTCAGGCCGCGGGCAGCAGGAACCAGAAGGAACTTCCCTTTCCCTGTTCGCTGTCCACACCGATTTGACCTTCCATTGCCTCCACAGCCATTTTGCAGAAGGTCAGCCCCAGTCCTGTGGAATATTTTCTTTTGCTGCTGTCTGTGTCAATCTGTCTGAACTTCTCAAATATCTTTTCCCTGAATTCTTTGGGAATCCCCGGCCCCTCATCCGAAACGGAGATATGCACCTCTGATCCTTTTGAAAAAGCGGAAAAGGTGATATGGGAATCCGGAGGCGAAAAATGGATCGCATTTCCCATGAGATTGACCAGAATCCTCCGCAGGATTTCCCTGTCTGCGCGCAGCGCGGGAATGTCACCGGGCAGATGTATTTTCAGTCTCACACCGGATTCTTTCAGCAGCGGTGTCATTCCCTCCACCACCTGCCGAAGCACATTGCGGATGTCCGCATTTTCAATGTTCAGTTCCATCTGCCCGGATTCCATTTTGGAAACATCCAGAATGGCCATGATCATATCCAGCATGGTCTGGGTGGAGTTCAGAATGGAGCCTGCATGAACAAGGGCTTTGGGATCAGCCGCCACAGCCGGATTCATCCGCAGCAGATGGGCGTAGCCGCTGATGCCGCTGAGGGGATTTTTCAGATCGTGAATGATCATGCTGGTCAGGGTTTCCCGCATGCTTTCCAGTTGCTGAATCTTTTCATAGCGCTCTTTCAGTTCATCATTGAGGGACTTTATGCACAACTGGGTCCTGACCCGTGCCAGCAGTTCCCTTCCGATAAAGGGTTTGGTGACATAATCGTAGGCTCCCAGTTCAAATCCTTTGACCACACTGTCTGTATCTGCTTTGGCTGTGAGAAATATGATGGGAATCTCTTTTGTCTCATCCTGTTTTTTGAGGTGTTCACAGACTTCAAATCCGTCCATTTCAGGCATCATGATATCCAGCAGAATCAGATCAAAGCGGTTATGCCCGCATATCTCCAATGCCTGCCTGCCGCTGAGGGCAAACGCGGAAGGATAGCCCTCCTGGCTGAGCAGATTGCCCACCACCTGAATGTTTTTGGGATTGTCGTCAACAATCAGTATGCTGAATTTTGTATTGTCCATTTTTTCATGAAAGCCTTTCTCCAAACCGGAATATTACCGGGAAATTCCGAACAGTGCCAGTTCTCTCAGACAGTTGTGCTTATGTCCCTCTCCCTTTCCCGGCTCAATCCCGGTTCCGGGAAGTTTCAGACCGTATGTCAGACCAAGCCGATCCGCACTGAGCACCATGCCGCACAGGCGGGAGAGTTTCCGTTCCGTGTTTTTTTCCTCCAGAACAGCCCAGTCCAGAAAAACCGGGGCTCCGGCCTGTCCCACAAAGGTTTTGCTCATCAGGCCCTGTCCTTTGGAATAGGCTTTCCAGGAGATATGCTGCATGGGATCTCCGGGCTGGTAGTTTCTGAGTCCCTCAAAATCATCAGCCCCGGGTCCCGCACTTTCTCCTGTATCCTGCTGTTCTCTGCTGTTTCCGCCCGTCAGAGAAAAGGAACCGTGCAGGGGAGCGGGATAAACCGGGCATTCCAAGAGCAGGTCAAGATTTGTCCATGTCCGGAAAAGACCCAGAGGATAACGGGTGGAAACCGTGAGTATGCCGGGTTTCAGCAGGCCCCGTTTTTCCGCGGGAACCGACACTTCAATCAGACAGTGTTTGTCCTGCGGAATATCCTGACAGACCTCCTCGCCGCCCGGCAGAGAGAAGCGTACAGTCATCCTCCCGGCGTTTGCCCCGCGGACTGTCATGCGGAACACAGCTTTTTCCCCTGCAAAAACCGGGAGGGGGCGTACCGAAAGAATTTCGGTTCCCAGCAGGTTCCTGTGGGTGTGGAGCATGGAGACAAAGGTCATGCTGCCCAGAAGAAAGGTGAGCAGAAATCCCAGATTGTTGTTGTAATTCACAGAACCCAGCAGCATGCCCGTCAGAACCGCAATGAAAAGACAGCCCTGCGCGGTGGGCAGAATATAGAGACACTTCCGACTGATTTGATACGGAAGCGATACCGGCGGAGGTTTTCTGAACAGATTTGTTTTTTTTATAATATTCATTGAAGGGTTCAGGGGTTGGGGGTTGGGGGGTTAGGGACTGGGGATTTGAGGGTGAGAATAAGGCTTCAGTTTATTGACGATTCCCAATCCCTGATCCCAAATCCCTAACCCCAGACCCTTACTTTTATGGAACCGGCACTTCCATCAGCAGGGACATGAGACGGTCTCTGGAAAATTCGCTGAGATTTTCCGCGGAGCGGAGCCGGTGTGAGACCACCCAGGGCATGATTTTCTGGAGATCCTCCGGGATCACATAATTTCTTCCGTTGCAGAATGCCCAGGACCGGGACGCGCGCAGGAGTGACAGACCGGCTCTGGGGGAAAGTCCCACATGAAAATGGGCTGAAGCACGGGTATAGGCCAGAATATCCTGCAAATACGCGATAAAGGCATCCGAAGCCTTGACCTGCCGGACTTTTTCCTGAATGTCCTGCACATTTCCTGTCATCAGGCAGGAATCCATTTTTGCCAGAATATGATCGGCCCCTTCGCCGGTCAGCAGTTTCTTTTCCGCCTCCCGATCCGGATAGCCCAGTTCAATGCGCATGAGAAAGCGATCCAGTTGGGATTCAGGCAAAGGATAGGTTCCTGCCTGCTCCAGAGGATTCTGGGTGGCGATCACAAAAAAGGGCGTTTCCAGAGGCCGTGTGGCTCCCTCGGTGGTCACCTGCTGTTCCTCCATAGCCTCCAGCAGAGCGCTCTGGGTTTTGGGCGTGGCCCGGTTGATTTCATCGGCCAGCA
>CAZDIU010000308.1:0-6273 GCA_964505535.1 uncultured Desulfobacterales bacterium
CTTTATTTTGAGGGAAAACTGCAACAGTTCTCTCTGAAACTGTGCCTGCATGTGACGCCGTTTCAGAAAGAAGTGCTGACAGCCCTTCAGCAGGTTCCTTACGGTGACACAGTTTCCTATGGCGAACTTGCAAAAAAAATCGGAAAGCCCCGTGCCTCCCGTGCCGTGGGACAGGCAAATGCAAGAAATCCGATTCCCATTGTGATCCCCTGCCACCGTGTCATCGGAAGCACCGGCAGACTGACCGGTTTTGGAGGCGGACTGGCAGTGAAACAGGCTCTGCTGGCACTGGAACAGCGAGAAAAAAAATCCGGAAACTGACCGGTTTGGAGAAAAAAATATATTTTTTCAAACAGTTTTTCTCAATATCACTCATTTTGCTGCATCTGTTCCAGTTCGCCGAGAATCTCATTCATGACCTGTCCGGCTTTTCCTTTGACCAGATAATCACTGACACTGCCGGTCAGGGGAGTGGCTTCAGGATTGATTTCAATGACTTTGGCTCCGGACTGTCTGGCAATGACCGGCATGTGGGCAGCAGGCTGCACCACAGCGGATGTGCCCACCACCAGCATCAGATCGCATTGGGATGCCACCTGCCGGGAACGGTGAAGCGCATTTACAGGGATGGATTCTCCAAAAAACACCCAGTCCGGACGCAGAACTCCGCCGCACAGACATCGGGGCGGAAGGATGGAAATATCCGTTTCCGCGGTTTTGATTTTGGCGCCGCAGTCCATGCACCTCTGCCAGGCGCAGTTGCCGTGAAATTCAATCACATCCGTGTTTCCGGCCATCTGATGCAGACCATCCACATTCTGGGTAATCACGGTTTTGAGAATTTTCAGTTCCTCCAGCCGGGCCAGCCCCCTGTGCCCATCATTGGGACGGGCCTGATCCACCAGAGATTTCAAATCCTTGATCAGCACTTCCCATACTTTGCCGGGGTCCCGTTCAAAGGTGTCAATATGGCCGAAGATCATGGGATCAACCTTTTCCCACAGCCCCCCTTTGCCCCGGAAGGGCGGAATGCCGCTTTCCACAGAAATCCCCGCACCGGTCAGGGCCACAGCATATTTTGCCGCAGCCAAATCTTTTGCCGCTTTTTTTATCATATCGTGCATGACAGTTTCCTTATGTATGGGGATAAGGGTTAGGGGACAGGGACTGGGGTTGGCGGGGCATGAATATGATCTGAATATTAATTCCAAATCTCCAACCACCAATCCCCAGTCCCTAACCCTTACAAATTAAACTCCGATGTGCAGCTTACAGCAAAGCATTCCAGTCTGCTGTTCTTTTCCGCAATGATTCTTCTGCAGTTGCCCACCATCTCATCCACCTGTTCATCTGTCCGATCCTGATTGAGATGGAAAAGTCCCACTTTTTTCACTTTCGCCTTCATGGCCAGATCCAGAACATCAGTATAGGAGGAATGTCCCCAGGTCGAGAGTTTCCAGTATTCTTCAGGCGTGTATTCCGCATCATGAATCAGCAGATCCGCACCTGAGCAGAAACGGACATAATCATCAAAACCCAGACCTCCGGGATGTCCGAACCCCAGCTCATTGTCCGTGATGAATACAAAATTTTTGCCGTCTTCCATGAATTTGTACCCTCTGCCGGTATTGGGATGGCTGATGGGAATGCTTTCGATCTGTATGGAACCGATACGGAAATGTCCTTTGCAGTCAATGCCGTCCATATAAATGATTTTTGACATGGCATCCATAAAGCGCACGGGAAAGAAAGGCGGATCCATGATATTGGAAAGCATGGTTTTCACGAAACGGGACTCGGGACAGCGGTACATCCGGAACTCGGACTGTCTGACATAAAAAGGTTTGAAAAAGGGAAATCCCATGATGTGATCCAGATGGGCATGGGTGAATATCAGGTGATAATCAAAGCGTTTTTCTGCCAGCAGCTTGTTGCCGAGTTTCCGGATTCCTGTCCCGGCATCTATAATAATGATGTCATCATTCCGGGAGCGGATTTCAATGCAGGTGGTGTCCCCTCCGTATTTTTCATACTCTTTTCCCGAAACCGGAACAGAACCTCTTGATCCCCAGCACCTGATATGCATGTTTTGCCTTTCGCCAGTCTGATAATATGTTTCTCAGGGATATATTTCACCGCAGAACGTATGCCACACCCCCTCACTTTCCCGCTTCTCAAGCCCTCGCACCGGGTATTGTGACAGTACGGCATCCACCTTTGCCGCCTCGCTTCGGAGAAGACCGGACAGAATAAACCATCTTTTCCTAAGAAATCCTGTGGATTGGATCAGAACCTTCATCACATCATAATGGATGTTGGCAATCAGCAGATCGCAGGGCAGATGCAAAAAATCCTCAGCTCTGCCCTGAAAGGCCAGCACCCTGTCCTCCACTGTGTTGAGCAGTATGTTTCGCGCTGCTGTTTTTGCTGCCAGAAAATTGAAATCCGGAGCCAGAACCTGTCTGCATCCCAGTTTGGCTGCCGCAATGGCCAGCAGCCCGGTTCCGGTTCCCATGTCCAGCACTGTGCTTACAGTCTCCCCAGTGCAGACCTGCTCCATCAGTTCCAGACAGTCTCTGGTGGTGGGATGGGTTCCTGTTCCGAAAACCACGCCCGGATCCAGGATAATGCGAACGGTATCCGGAGCCTCCTCATCCCTTTGAGTGTTCTCCCAGGGAGGAACAATATGAAAACAGCCAGCCCGGAATGCCTGCACCCGTCCGCCCTGCCACTGCTCATAGCTCATATGAAACTGATCCAGCAGGGTCAGATCGGGCTGCTTCTGCAAAACCGCTGCCACTTCGCTGTCAGCCGGGCTGGAAAAAAAGAGAAAAGAGAACCCGTCCTCCTGCCAGTTTCCCATAAAAGTGCTTTGGATCAGAGAGTGATCCTGCTTTACAATCCCCTGTATATAATAAATAAAGAGATCGGTGCAGGGAGAGGGCACAGGCTTCGGACCCAACGTCAGCGCGTTTGTTTTCATGTCTGCTTTTTCGCTTTGGGAAGCTGATCCAGATACCATTCCATGGGATCCAGAAGGGTATATCCCAGTTCCACCAGTTTCTTTTTGACCCGAACCACATTGTTGGTCAGCAGATAGGGAAAAACAGCGCGCTTGCTCTCATCCCAGTACCGGGCCACCAGAATGCTGCCAAACGATATGTTTTCCTCAGTGATCGCGTCAACGATCTTCTTCATCTGTCCTGTCTTCTGTTCCACCAGAATGCCCAGAAGGGTTCCGGGTTCCCCGATGCCCAGCACATTGATAAAGGCCCGCATCAAATCCCGGATGGAGATCATGCCCAAAAGTTTTTTCTTTTCATCCACCACAGGGAAAGCCCCGACCTTTTTTTTCTGCATCAGCAGAATCGCATCCTGCAGGGTATAGGTGGGGGTAAGGCAGACCGGTTCTTTGGTCATGATGTCCGCGGCCCTGAGACCTGAGAGCCTCTCCCGCACTTCCACACTGTCAAAATCATCCATGATGATGGAGGGCATCGCGCTGCGGATATCCCTGTCCGTTACGATGCCGAGCAGGATTCCCTCATCATCCACCACCGGAAGATGACGTATCTGATGCCTGTCCATCAGGGTTCTGGCCTCCAGAACGCCTGTGTCCCTGTGAATGGTGATTACCTCTTTGGTCATTGATTTGTCTACAAACATCTGAAGCCTCCGCAAAAATTGTAATTAGTGATTTATTCTGACCCTGACACCTGTTCCGCGGTTTCCGATTTATCCGTTGAGCAGAAATTTCGTGTGGTTTGCAGCCAGTTCCGGCAGACGCGCCAGACAGTATCCGCCTTCCAGCACAGAAAGGATTTTTCCCCGGGCATATTTTTCAGCCAGTTCCATCATGGTTTTCATGATCCAGGAAAATCCCTCGGTGCTGACATTGATATCAGACATGTCATCATCCGCATGCGCATCAAAGCCGGTGGACAGAATGACAAACTCCGGCTGAAACATCTCCATGGCAGGCAGCAGTTCCTGTGTGATCAGTTCCCTGTATTCTTTGTCCCCCTGTCCGGGCAGAACAGGCGAATTCAGGGTATAACCGTAGCCTGCCCCCTCTCCTTTTTCAAACTCCCTGCCGGTTCCGGGAAAGGCAAAGGAGGGATGCTCATGGATGGAATAATAGAATACGGACGGATCGGTTTCAAAAATATGCTGTGTGCCGTTTCCGTGATGCACATCAAAGTCAATGACTGCCACCCGTTTCAGCCCCCACTTTTCCTGCAGATAACGGGCAGCAATGGCCACATTGTTGAAATAGCAGAAGCCCATGGCCTTGCTGACCTCGGCATGATGTCCCGGAGGTCTGACCGCGCAGAAGGCATTGTCAATGGCCCCTTCCATGATCATTTTTGCGGTATCCAGAATTCCGCCCACAGCCAGCAAAGCGGTTTCATAGGTGTCCTTGCACATCTGGTTGTCCGGGTAATCCAGTTCATCCATCCCCAGCATGCATGCCTCTTCAAAGCGCAGGATGTAATTGACATGGTGAATCCTTTCGATCCAGTTCTGTGAAGTCCTGCTGGCTGCAATCCGGGTCAGACTGGGGAGAAGTCCGGCTTCTTCGATTCCTTTGAAAACAGCCCTCAGTCTGTCCGGTGACTCGGGATGCAGAGGACCGGTGAGATGAAGCAGATAACGTTCGTCATACAAAAAGCCTGTTTTTTTCATATTCTTCCCCCCTTTCTGACTCCTTATCCGAAAATCTTGTCAAAAATGTGATAGGCCGCCTGAATCGCGGCATTGTCTTCGGGCATCTCCACCGTGGGGCGTCCGTTCAGGTCATATTGATACACTGTTTCGTTTTCCGGAATGGTTCCGGCCAGTTCCAGATTTGCCGATTCCAGCATTTTCAGAACATCCGCGGAAGGGCCGTTTTTGGACTGGTTGATGATCAGCCAGCTTTTTCCCACTCCCACATTCAGTTCTTTGGACAGCTCATTGATCCGTATGGCCGCCTGCAGCCCCCGCCGGGAAGTGTCGGATACGATGAGAAGTGTGTCCACATTCCGGGTGGTCAGCCGACTGATATGCTCCATCCCGGCCTCATTGTCAATGACGATATAGGGATAATTGGCGGTCAGTTTTTCCAGAAAACCGGTAAGAAGGGTGTTGGCCGCGCAGTAACATCCCTGCCCTTCAGGCTGGCCCATGACCACCAGATCATAACCGTCCTGTTCGGCAATGGCCTCCTCCATTCTCATGGAGATAAACACATCCTTGGTCATTCCTGCGGGAACCCTGCCTTTTCTCATGTCCTCTCTGGCATTTCCCAGGGTGTCAGTCACTTCCAGCCCCAGCACTTCGTTGAGATTGGCATTGGGATCAGCGTCCACTGCCAGAACAGGAGTTCTTCCGTTCCGGACAAGATACTTGATCAGCATTCCGGATACCGTGGTTTTTCCTGTTCCCCCTTTTCCCGCCAGTGCAATTGAAATACTCATATTTCTCTTCCCCTTTGTTAGATTTCTGAAAACACTTCAGATTTTTTTAACCAGTTCATCCGGGATCCTTTTCAGAAACCTGTGACGAAATGAAATCCGATTCTGACACATATTTATAACATTTTTTAAGTGCATTGGACAGAGAAAAAACACTCCGGAAGCAATAAATCTGTTTTTTCTGATTTTTTTCATGCAGGTGCAATTCTGGCCAGGAACGCATTGATCCCAAACTCACTTCCATGTCCAACATGGTCGCAGGCTGCTGTGCGGTCGAAGTCTGCAATGAATCTGTACGGTTGATGGGCGGGTGCGGTTAGATGCCGGAATATGAAGTGGAACGCGTTGCCCGTGATGCCAGGCTCTGGGAACTCTGTGAGGGAACCAGGGAGATGCAGAAGATCGCCATCGCAAGTTATCTTATCGGAAAAGTGAAATAATTTGTTGATTTTTTGCTTTTCCGGCTTTATGATGAACAGATTCAACGGTGTTTGCACAAAACCCTGAGGGTTTCCAAAACCCTCAGGGTTTGACAAGTTCATCCCTTCACCCCATTTTTGAAAGGAGAGGCATATGCTGGAACTTTTGAAAAAATCCATGCTGACCGGTATCGGAATGGCTCTGAAAACCCGTGACGAGGTTGAGGATCTGGCAAAAGACTGGGCCAACCGTCAGAAAATGTCGGAAGAGGAAGGCCGGAAATTTCTTGATGATCTGATGAAAAAATATGATACCTCGGTGGACAAACTGGAAGACCGGGTCGAGGAAATTGTGAAAAAGGTGCTGACAAAGATCAATATTGCCACCAAAGATGAGG
>CAZDIU010000309.1:0-6246 GCA_964505535.1 uncultured Desulfobacterales bacterium
AGACGATCCGAACAAAGCGCATTCTCAGTGGGGAATCGGTATTATTTGCTGGTGGCGGAATATACCCCGTCCCAGTTGGCATCAGGCGGATTTTCCCGGAAGATTTTGCACCGTCCAAGCATAATTTTTCCGGGACCGTCATCGGGTTTCACTTTCAGAACATTTTCAAAATGCTCAATGGCAGCGTCCCAGTTCATTTTCCGGTAAGCTGCAAGGCCGCCTGCATAAAAGGCTAATGCTTTTTTCAGATGTTCATCCGCATCTTCCGGGTATCCTATCACTTCATACAGGGTCAGTGCTTCCTTTTTCCCCAAAAGGCTGACCCGGTCAATTTCCCGTGTCAGAATTTCCTCCCCTGCTTCCTGGCAGGTAAAGTGACTGATGAGTGTGTAAGTGCCATACACCTTGTTCATTCCCTCCAGCCGTGCCGCAGTGTTGACTGTATCTCCTATCATGGTGTAATCCATGCGGTTTTTTGATCCCATATTCCCGACCACAGCCATACCCGTATTCATCCCGATGCGCATTTTGAGTTCGGGTCTTTGATCTTCTCTCCATTTTTTCCGAAGAGCGGCAAGCCGTTTCTGCATATCAATCCCGGCTTTGCAGGCCACTTTTGCTTGGTTTTCGATCTGATTGGGTGCACCGAAAAAAGCAATGATGGCATCCCCCTCAAATTTGTCCACAGTGCCTTCATATTTCAGGATGATATCTGTCATTTCCGTGAGAAATTCGTTCAGCAAATCCCGAATCTCCGAGGGGGTCAGTTTTTCAGAAATGCTGGTAAATCCCTCGACATCTGAAAAAAAAGCTGTAATATGCCGCTCTTCTCCTCCCAGTTCCAGATTTTCGGGGGATTCGATCAGTTTTTTGACCACTGAAGGGGAGAGATAATGGGAAAAAGCATCTTTGATGAATTTTTTTTGCCGGGATTCCATGAAAAAATGATATACGGTGATGCTGATATACAGTATCAGCATTACCAGAAGGGGATAAATCACCGTGATGACAATGCCCTGTGCAGAAAACAGATGCTGCGCCATCAGGACATAGCCCGAAAAAAGCACAGAAACCGTTACAGTGCCTGCGGCCACTCCCATTCGGGGAAGCAGCATTCCCAACAGCAGCCCTGAAAACACAATCCCTGCAATGTCAAAGAGAAATATCCAGTCCGGTCTTTTCAGAAAATCATTTGACAGAATATTGTCCACCGCAGTGGCGTGTATTTCAAGTCCCGGAAACACATTGTCAAAGGGTACCACCCGCATATCATATATGCCGATGGCTGTTACACCGATCATGACGATTTTGTCCCGGAAATTTTCCGGCGGGACGCGGCTGTGCAGGATGTCACTTACGGAAATATGCGGAAACATCCCTTCGCCTCCCCTGTAATTGATGAGCATTCTTCCTTCGCTGTCTGTGGGAATGGAGATGCTGCCGACTCGGGCTGACCGTACCCCGGTGCTGTCCACCTCGATTCCGGGTAAACTGTCCAGCCATGCACCTGCGGTTATCAGAGACAAGGGTGCGTAGAAATTCTCCCTGAATTGGATGGCAATCGGAATGAAACGGACAACCCCGTCCAAATCCGGCTCCATGTTGAAGTGTCCAGAATATTGAGAACTATCTGAAATAATTTTGATATTTGGCTGCGGGGCAATCGCTTCGAGTATATGCCCGCTCTGTAGAGCCCCGGATGTTTTTTTTATTTTGTATTCTGATCCTGCAACGTCTTCCTGACGAAGCCTGAGATCGTCTTCTGCTGGATATTGCGAAGGAGAAAGCCGGATATGAAAAAAATATCCCAGAACAATTTTTGCTTTTGAATTCCGGATGGCTTCCACAAGTATCCGATCCTGATTGGCCTCATTTTTCAGCGTTTCCACATAATTTTCGATTTCCGTACAGGCATTGCCGGAAGTTCTGATCTTCTGCTCCACTTTTTCAAGTGTTCCAATGAGGTTCTGATCGGTTTTGTCCGGTTCGAGAAAACCGATGTCAAACGCTATTACCTTTGCTCCTGCTTCGGAGAGGCGGGTAATCAGATCGGCAAATTTGGAACGGGGCCAGACCCATTTGCCTTCTTCATCAATGCTTTTTTCATCAACGACTGCCAGGACAATGTTTTTTCCTGTTTTTTTTTCCCCCCTGAAGTGAAACCGGAGATCAACAGTTTCCAATTCAATGCGATGCAAAAAAGGAATCTGCAGCATAAAAGCGAAAACAGCCGTAAAAATGCTGATGACGGAAATTGCCAGAGGACTGATACCCATTTTTTTTTTCATATGTCCCTCCGAATATCTGATTGTTTTACAGATGGAAATATGAACAGCCGGAAAATCATGCCCCTGATTTCAGAGGTTTTTTCAGAAACGGATGAATGCAATGCCATGAACAGAAGGGATGTGGCCGGATCAGTTTTCCAGCAGCATCTCTTTGTATTTTTCTCTGGCCAAATCCACCAGAGATCGGTACGCTGCTCTGTCTTTGTATTTCCGGATAAAATCTTCCAAAGTTTTCAGATCCGGATTGCTGAGAACCTCGTCCAGTTTCCTGCGGACAGCCGAGGCACTGTCCCCTGTGTCCTCGGAGCGGGATGTATTTTTTTCCTGCCCGGAGACAGTCTTTTCCTCTTTCTCCTGCCGGGGAACAGTGGGATTTTTCTGGGATCGGACCGTTTTTTGGGGGAGTTGGAAAGATGGAGAAGAAGCTGAGACTGCCATTTCAGCGGCTTTGTCCAGATACATCTGAAGTTTCGGGATATTCACGGAAATCTGTCTGCTGTATTTTTTGCTGATCCAGCCCCGATCTGTCCGTATCCAGTCACCGCTTTCTTCCTGAGCCCGGACGGTTTCCCCGCTCCGGTATGTGCCAACCTTTTGTCCTGACACAGAATCGCTCTTTCGGATATTCAGAGAATCCGCTGTTATCAGAAAAAGGTTTTTTCCCATCTCTGCATATTTCTCAGTAAAAGCCTGCACACTTTTCAGATCAGGCGTCTTTTCCATACGGCTGAAATCCTTTTTCACCGTTTCTTCAAACACAGCCGCCACAGCAGCGGCATACTGTCCTTTGGGAAACTGCAGGAAATAGGTCTCAAAATCTGAGACCGGTGTTTTTTCCCCCTGTGCAAGGAGATGCTGATACACGCGGTATTCTGTCATCAGATCGGCAAAGGACTTTTTCGTGTGAACCTCTCTGGCAGAAATGACAGCGCCTTTTTCCAGCAGCAGTTTGAAGGAGGCCGGATTTCCGCTTTCAAATGCGTGGAGGATGGCCGTTTTTCCCTCTTTGTCCTTTTCTTCCGGATCTGCTCCCTGTTCCAGCAGCCTGACAATAAGTTCTGTCTGATCCGCACGGGCTGCCTGTATCAGGGAGGGCATTTCCTCAGCCGCATCGGTTTCGGCCTGCTTTTCTGTGTGTTCACCAGCTTTTTCCGTCCTGCCGGTATCGGCAGCGTCATGGAGTGTGGCACATCCGGAGTATAAAAGGCATATTGCAAGAAGTGAAAAAAGTCTGATCACAGTCATTGTCATTTTTCCTTTCTGTCCCTTTTCGCTTCCCCCATGGCTGACTTTTTCAAATACATTGACAAGGAAATCTCATCCGAATCGGCAGTCAATGCTTCCCTTTTGCTCCCGGAGTGAAACATTGCGATTCTCCCTGTTCTGCCAACTGTTCCAGAAATGCTGCAAATTTTTCCAAATCAGATCGAAGGGACCGGAAGCATTCCCGCAACTGTTGACTGAGTTCCTGCAAAAGGGATGATTTCAGATGAAAGGTATAGACATTCCGGACCACATGACGGAATGCCCTGTATTCATCCAGACAATGTCGGGTTTCCCGGGTGATGACCGGGGGACGGACAGAACTTATTTCCGCTGACATTTGCAGCAACAGGGACTGATGCCAGTTTGAACCGGAAGGCAGGCTTTTTTCCATTGTCCGTGCAATATCTTCCAGTATCCGTTCCACCCCTGTGTAAAAACTGTGAAGATTCAGAGCCACACCGTCCAGATAGCCGTCATCACTGTTTTGCACGGCCTTTTTCATCAGAAATTCTGTTCTGCTCACCACCTGTTCCAAATCCGGAAAAGTCTGGGATATTCGTCCGCTCAGAGCGCTGTAATCCGTATTCATATGGCGATCCCCTCCTTTTCAATCCGCGTGCGCAAAGATTCTGACGCATTCTCCGTCATTACCAGGTCTGTCTGGATGTCTGCATCCAAATCCAGAAGCCGGCTGACGGCACGGTAATAGCGTTTTTCATCCAGGCCCCGGACAGCCAGATCCACATCGGATTTCATATGGAAAAGTTCCTTATGCACCAAGGAGCCGAAGACAAACACCTCTTTTGCATGAAATTCTTTCTTCAGCAGCTGTGCTCCTTTTTCGGCAATTTCCCATGCCTGCTGATAACGCCGCAGCAACTGCTTTTTCTCATTCGCCCCGCGCTGTCGGGCGACAGCCCTGTATATTTCCATATCTTCCATACAGACGGGCATAAGCAGAATATCCTTTCACAATGTGCATGGTCGCGTCAAAGCACCTGCCGGTTGATGGCTTCCCACAGATCCGAGGGGTCAGAGACAGAACTTCCCACGGGACAGCCGTCAAGGCTGAGAACCGGAACTGTGCCCATAAGGGAATTGGTCAGCAGCACCTGGTTGGCTTTGAGAATGCCGTCCGGCATGACAGATTTTCTGACCACCTGCCAGCCTTTGCGGGTAAACCATTCACAGACCTCGCGTTCCATAATGCCCGGCAGCACATGGGGAGAGGCAGGAACAATTACAGTATGATCCCCCATGATCAGCAGGAGATTGGCTGAATTGCTTTCGGATATGCTTCCGTCCGGATTCAAAATCAAAGCCTCATCAGCCCCGTTTTCCAGTGCCCATTCCCTGGCACGGATATAATATAGATAATTCAGTGTTTTGTAATCTGCCAGAGGAGTCTGCCGGGGATGAGGATAGGTGAGCATTTGCAGCCCGTGTGTCTTTTTTTCCGCAAGCCGGTGTGTATAAGGACGTGCCTGCACCAGCAGCGTGTGGTTGCAGGGAGGAGTCTCCTGATTTCCTTTGGCAGCAAGAATTTTGACTGCGGCTGTGGCATTATTCAGACCATTGGCCTCCAGCACCTGCCGGATGATTTCCTCCCAGCTCAGATCCGGGGGAGCTCCGGGAAAGAATTCTTTCCAGGTTTTGGCAAAGCGGTGCATATGCGCGTCCAGATACCGGCAGGTACCTTTTTCCGCGCGGAGGGTTTCAAAAAAACCGTATCCGTACTGAAAACCCGGATGCGAAACCGGAATCACAGCATCTTTCACGGGACGGATAAGTCCGTTGATCCAGACACAGACATCAGACTGGGCTGCAGGATTTTTTTTCTGTCCGCTGAATACCGTCATCAGGGTCTGTCCTTTGTGAAGGGTTTCTTCATATTCATCCGCGGGGTCAGAGTCAAAAACAATTCCGCCGCCCACGGAAAAGATGATGCTGCCATGATAAACGGTTGCCGTGCGGATGGCAATGGAAAGATCCATAGTGTCGTGAAAACTGATGTATCCAATGGAACCGGTGTAGATATGACGGCGCCGGGGTTCCAGTTCATCAATGATTTCCATGGACCGGATTTTGGGGCATCCGGTGATGGAGCCTCCGGGAAATGCGGCACGAATCAAATCTGTGCTGTTTTTGTCCGCATCCAGATCTCCTTCTGCCACAGATACAAGATGGAAGACGTTTTTATATTTTTCCAGACGCTTGTGTTCAGCCACGCGAACCGATCCGGCCCGGCACACCTTTCCGATGTCATTGCGCAGCAGATCCACGATCATGGAAAGCTCTGCATCATCTTTGGGGGATTCCAGAAGTTCCCGTGCCAGTTTCTCATCTTCCTTCCGCGTCTTTCCCCTGGGTCTGGTTCCCTTGATGGGACGGGTTTCCACCTGTCTGCCCTGCTGCAGAACAAAGCGTTCCGGTGAGGTGGAGACAATCTGGTGATCGCCCGCGTTGAGATATGCGAAAAAAGGCGCGGGGTTGGCTTCCCACAGTCTGCGAAACAGGGTGAATGCATCACCGGAAAATCCCATGCGGAAACGCTGGGACATATTGACCTGATACACATGACCGGCTGCAATGTATTCCCGGATTTTCCCAATGGCCTCCATGTACGCGGATCGGGTGAAATCTGACTGAAAACCGGCAGAATCTCCGCTGAAGGGCAGGTGTTCGGGGCAGG
>CAZDIU010000310.1:0-6216 GCA_964505535.1 uncultured Desulfobacterales bacterium
CGGGATTGTCCAGGGCGTCGGGTTTCGGCCCTTTGTCTGGCAACTGGCCGGACAGCACGGAATATGCGGAACCGTGGCCAATACATCGGCAGGGGTTCAGATTCATGCCGAAGGAAGTCCGGAAAACATGGGCAACTTCTGCCGGGACATCCGGGACAGAAAACCAATCCTTTCCCATATCACTGAAATAAACATCTTTCAGGAATCTGTCAAAAATTTCAGTGACTTTTCCATCATTTCCAGCAAAGGGGGAACCCGTGTTTCCACCCTGATTTCTCCGGATATGGCTGTATGCGAAGACTGTGTCCGGGAAATGCAGAATCCCCAGGATCGGCGCTGCTGTTATCCGTTTATCAACTGCACCAACTGCGGTCCCCGTTACACCATTATTGACGATATTCCCTATGATCGTGTTCACACCTCCATGAAGGTTTTTCCCATGTGCCCGGAGTGTGAGGCAGAATACAATGATCCCGGAAACCGGAGATTTCACGCGCAGCCCAATGCCTGCCCGGTCTGCGGGCCGCATGTGTCTCTGCTGGACAGGAAGGGAAATCCGGTAAAATCAGATGATCCGGTCAGAAAAACCGCTCAACTGCTCAAAGCCGGTCATATCCTTGCCATCAAGGGGCTGGGCGGCTTCCATCTGGCAGCGGACGCGGAAAATCCGGATGCTGTCCGCTGTCTGCGGAACCGGAAAGCCAGAGAGGAAAAACCTTTTGCCCTGATGTCTCCGGATGCGGGGCATATTCTCTGCTATGCCTTTGTGGAACCTGAAGAACAGGCTCTGCTTGCCTCTCCGCAGCGTCCCATTGTGCTGCTGCGGAAGAAAAACCCCAATCCCCTTAGCGATGCGGTCGCACCCGGAAACCGGAATTTCGGGGTCATGCTGCCCTATACGCCTCTGCATTATCTGCTTTTTTCTGATGAAAATTTTACGGCACTGGTCATGACCAGCGCGAACCGGAGTGAGGAACCCATTGTCATCAGCAATGACGATGCCCTTGTCCGGCTCTCGGATATTGCAGATTTTTTTCTTGTCCACAATCGGGAGATTTATCTCAGAAGCGATGATTCCATTGTCCGCCATGTGTCCGGATCAACGCGTTTTATCCGCAGATCCAGGGGATACGCGCCCATGCCGGTTTTTCTGAAACAGGAAATTCCTCCGGTGCTGGCCTGCGGCGCGGAACTCAAAAACACCATCTGCCTGAGCAAAGGGAAAAATGCCTTCCTGAGTCAGCACATCGGAGACATGGAAAACCTGGAGACTCTGGATTTTTTTCAACTGACTGTGCGCCATCTGAAGCGGATTCTGGACATTGAACCGGAGATCATCGCGCATGACCTGCATCCGGACTATATGAGCACCCGTTTTGCTCTGGAGCAGAAAGGCATGAAAACAGTCGGCGTGCAGCACCATCACGCGCATATTGTCAGTTGCATGGCCGAAAATCAGATTGACGGCCCGGTTATCGGGCTGGCCTTTGACGGAACCGGTTACGGCACGGACGGAACTGTCTGGGGCGGGGAAGTGCTGATCTCAGACTTGCATGAATTCACACGCGCTGCCTATCTTTCTCCCGTACCCATGCCGGGCAGCGCAGCAGCCATCCGGGAACCCTGGCGCATGGCTGTCGCGTATCTTGCAGACGCGTTCGGAGAGGATTTTCTCAATCTTGATCTCCCGGTATTGAGAGATGCGGGAGAAATGAAAATACAGATGATTCAGGATATGATCCGCAAAGGCATCAACAGTCCCCTGACCTCTTCAGCAGGCCGTTTTTTTGACGGTATCGCTGCTGTGCTCGGTATCCGCTCCCGCGTTTCCTTTGAGGGACAGGCAGCCCTGGAACTGGAAATGATTGCCGGAGATGAATCCAGGGATGTGTATCCGTATGAATGGGAAAAAGGGGAGGCATACCGCATACTGCCCGCCCCTTTTGTCAGGGGAATTGCAGGGGATGTGCAGGCCGGGGTTGGGGCCGGGATTATCAGCCGCAGATTTCACACCAGCCTGATCCATGTCTTTTCAGATATATGCGGGGAAATACGAAGGGATACAGGTTTAAACCGGGTGGTTCTCAGCGGCGGCGTGTTTCAGAACGCGATTCTGCTGCAGGGAATGATCCGGAATCTGGAAGAAAGACATTTTCAGGTCTTCACCCATTGCCTGGTTCCCTGCAATGACGGCGGAATTTCCCTGGGTCAGGTGATGATTGCGGCTGCGAAAACATGACAGTCGCGGGAGCATTGTTTCGCAGCCGTCACCATCTGCAAACAGACTGATTCAGCCTCTCCTGCTCTGTCAAGTTTGATTTTGGGATTTCACCTTCACAGAAAAACCGGATTTTTTGGAAAAATCCGGTTTTTCCGAAAAATTGTGTTTCAGATCAATGGCGAATTGGCATAATGCCATGCTGAACCGGTGCCGGAAAACCTCTCTCCCCGGACAGTTCCTTTTCGCAAAAAACATTCCCCTGCTTTGATCTCCCCCGGTTTTCCGGTATTCAGAAAATCTTCCGGCGGCTGATAAAACCGGCAGCCCGCTGATAATCCCCGCTCTTTTTGAACAGAACTCCCAGAAAGGGAATTTCCCCTTTGCGCAGTTTTTTTGGACTGAAATCCGGATCTGCGTTCAGGGCACGTATCCAGTTGATCAGCTCCCGCGTGGCCGGTTTTTTCTCCACTGCATCCAAATCCCGCAGGGTGTAAAAAGTCTGCACAGCACTCTCCAGCAGGTCTTCATCCAAAGCGGGAAAATGAACCTGGATGATTTTCCGCATCATTTTGGGGTCCGGAAATGCAATATGATGAAAGTTGCACCGCCCCAGAAAAGGGTCTGAGAGATCTTTTTTGGCATTGGAGGTGATGATGATGACAGGCCGATGTCTGGCACTGACAGTTTTGTCAATTTCAATAATGTCAAACTCCATCTGATCCAGCACATCCAGCATGTCATCCTGAAAATCCGTGTCAGCCTTGTCAATTTCATCAATAAGCAGCACCGTGCGCATATCCGAGGTGAAGGCCTGGCCGATTTTGCCCATCCGGATATATTCCTCAATATTGTGCACATTCCGGGATGAATCCCCGAAACGGCTGTCATTGAGACGGGTCAGGGTGTCATACTGGTACAGCGCATCAATCAGCTTCATGCTGGATTTGACATTGAGCACAGTCAGGGGCATTTTCAGACTTTCGGCAATGGCATGGGCCAGCATGGTTTTGCCGGTTCCGGGTTCGCCCTTGAGCAGAAGCGGCATCTCCAGCGACATGGAAATATTGACAATGGCGGCCAGTTCCTCATCCAGAACATAACGGGTTCCGCCTGTAAAACGTCTATCGGTGTTGGTCATTGTTTTTTTTCCTTGATTTCAGTTATCAACGCCACTTAGGGACATGGAAAATGCTGATATACCGTTTATAAAAAAGCTGTCCTTTATGGATAAAGTTAATCTTTAATCAAAAACGGTATATTGGGAAGTTCCGAGTCCCTTAGGGAAGAGGAAGTTCTTAAAATGCCGGATGGTTCAGATGCCGGATGTCAGGAAACAGACACTGAAACCTGGTAAGTCAAGGAGCCGGAGCAGACAGACACAGTGAACACCTGACACCTGAAACCGTCTGTCATGTCTTTCTGAGCATTCGCGACAGTTCTCTGGTGAGATGCAGAACCTTTTCCGCATGTTCCGGCCGGAGGGAACCGGTTCCGCAGCTCGGTGTTATCAGGGACTGTCTCAGCACGGTCTCCCGGTCAAATCCCAGGGCACAGACCTGTTTCATCTGTTCCTCCCACAGGGCTGCAAGAGACGCGGGGGTTTCTTTTTCGATATCCGCTGCATTTCCGGTGGGAACAGTTCCCCAGGCAATGATTTTTCCCTGTCTGAAAAATTTTTTTACGGCCTCCGCGTACAGGATGAAGCGGTCAAAAAAGGAATAACTGTCGAAGTTCACAATGTCAACTTCCGTATCCAGGATCAGATCCCATTCCGTATTTGCACAGACATGTATGCCTGCCAGTGCGTGTTCCGCATGAACCGCTTCGATCACTTCGTTGAGAGCGGCTTTGACATCCTGCTTTGAAATGCTGATAAATTCCGAGGAACCGAAACCGGCCAGCGCGGGTTCATCCAGAAAAATGATGACCGGGCTTCCAAAGGCCGAAAGCCGCCGCGCCTGCCATTTTGCCTTCATGGCCAGCAGTTTCACCGCTGCATCCCTGACCTGTTCGTTATAAAAAACAGCGCGTCCTTCCCGATCTTTGACAGCCGTGGCAAAGGTCAGGGGCCCGGTTACCTGTCCCTTGACCGCAGCAGGTGCAGGCTTTATTTTTTGGAGATAATCCAGAAAAACGAAAAAACCTTTGGCTGTATCCGGTTTCAGGACAAAGCGGGAGTTGTCAAAATCCGCGTCTCCCTGGGACACGGCCATGTATTCCTCATAAAAATGCAGCAGTTCATCAGGAAAATTTTCATGCAGTGTATCCAGATATGTTCGATCATTCGCTATGGTCAGTCCCGGCAGTCCGGGCATGAACTGAAAAATCATTCCTTCTTCCGCATATACCGGCAACTGAATCCATACCGGAATTTCAGGGCTGTAACGCAGCACCATTTCCGCAGCGTCCTGATGGTCGTTCAGGGGAAGACTGCCGATTAATGTGGAACGTCCCATAGGGGAAAAATTTTTTTTCATAACTATCCGTCCTTTCTTTCAAGACAGTGGCAGAATTTTAAATTCTGTGATATTTAGCATGAACATCAGCATATGACAAGAGCTCAGATGGCTGCTGCTGAAGATGACTTTGCCGGAATCCTCCGAAACGCCAGAGAGTAATGTCTATCGGGATTCCGGCGCAAACGGACTGGAAATCAAACCGCCAGAAAGGAATATTATCATGAATGTCATCTATCTGTCTCCGCATTTTCCGCCCAATTATTATCTTTTCTGCGTCCATCTGCAGAAAGTCAAGGCAAGGGTGCTGGGCATCGGGGATGCGCCTTACGAAAGCCTGCGGCAGGAACTCAGGGAGAGCATGACCGAGTATTACCGGGTGGATACGATGGAAAAGTATGATCTGCTGCTGCGGGCCTGCGGTTATTTTATCCATGCCTATGGCCGGCTGGATCGGGTGGAGTCCCACAATGAATACTGGCTGGCTAGCGAAGCCAGGCTCCGAACGGATTTCAATATTCCGGGGATCAAAACCCATCAGCTTGCCCGGATTGTCAGCAAGTCCGAGATGAAAAAACTCTTTCAGAATGCAGGGGTGGCTGTTGCCCGCGGCAGGATCATCAAAAATGCGGAATCCGCGCGGTCTTTCGCACGGGAGATCGGATATCCGCTGATAGTGAAACCTGACCGGGGCGTAGGTGCAGCCCATACCTTCCGTATCACCGCGGATGCACAACTGGAGGAATTTCTGAACAGTATGCCGCGGGTGCGGTATTTCATGGAAGAGTTTGTCAGCGGAACCCTCTGTTCTTTTGACGGAATGACTGACCGGGACGGCAACATTGTTTTTCACACCGCGCATGTTTTCAGCCAGGGCATTATGGAAACAGTCAGCCATGACCTTGATCTTTTTTATTATTCCCTCCGTGAGATTCCAAAAGATCTGGAAAAGGCGGGCCGGAACACGGTCAGGGCCTTTGACATCCGGGAAAAATTTTTCCATATTGAATATTTCCGCACTCCGGACAATCGGATTGTGGGGCTGGAGATCAATGCCCGGCCTCCGGGCGGCATGACCACAGACATGTTCAATTATGCCAACAATATTGATGTGTATATGGGATGGGCGGAGATGCTGATGAACAACCGTTTTCCCTTTGTGTATTCCCGGCCTTATCACTGCGGATATATCGGACGGAAACTGAACAAGAACTATGTTCATTCCCACCGTGATATTATGCAGAAATACGGTTATCTTATTGTGCACCACGGCTCGGTGGAATCGGTTTTCAGCGCGGCCATCGGCAATTACGCCTATATTGCCAATTCCCAGAATGAGGAAGAACTCCTGGACGCGGCCGCGTTCATACAGGAAACTGCCTGAGTCAATCTGGGCCCGGCATAACAGAGAGGATGAATCAAAATCATCCCCCCTGGAGGGGTGTCAGTTCAGGGGCATTGGGAAAAAAATGACTGAACTGTATAAAAAATCAATTGTGATTCAGCAGGATACTAATTCTCCATTGATCTGAAACACAG
>CAZDIU010000311.1:0-6135 GCA_964505535.1 uncultured Desulfobacterales bacterium
GACCGAGATAAGGTTCCACGCCCACAATCTGTATGGCAGGATTGTATTCCTTCAGACGCCGGGAAAGCCCCATCAATGTGCCGGTGGTTCCCATTGTGGCAACCAGCAGGGTGATTTCCCCTTTTGTCTGCTCCCAGATTTCCACGCCTGTTCCATAATAATGGGCCTGCCAGTTGGCTTCACTGTTGTACTGATCCGCCATATAATAGGCATCCGGATATTCCCGCACCAGACGGTAAACCTCCTCAATGGCTCCGTCCGTGCCCATGTGACCGGGTGTAAGCAGGATTTCCGCGCCCCGTGCCCTGAGAATCTTGCGCCGCTCCTCGCTTACAGCCTCGGACATGGCCAGCAGCAGTTTGTATCCCTTGACCGAGCATACCAGTGCCAGACCAATGCCGGTATTGCCGCTGGTGGCCTCAATAACGGTTTTGTTCTTTGTCAGTTTTCCGGATTTTTCCCCTGCCTCAATCATATACAGGGCAGGCCGATCCTTGATGGATCCTCCGGGGTTCATGTATTCCAGTTTTGCCAGAATCCGCACATGGGGATTCGGGTTCAGTTTCCGGATTTCCACCAGCGGCGTGTTGCCGATGGCATCTAAAATGGAATAACTCATATGGTCTTCCGCTGTAAGGTTTGTCCGTAAAGTTTCCTCATATGAAATCTGGGAATAATTTTTCCCGGATTTCAAATAACTTGTGTAACAGAAAGTATGTCAGTGATTTGCCTGCTTACCAGTTCCGGAGAAAGGGAAGCGTCAATGATCCGGAACCGATCCGGCTCTTTTGCTGCCATATCCAGATACCCGGCCCGCACTTTTTCATGAAAGGCCAGCTTTTCTGCTTCAAAACGGCTTTCTGCTGCAATCCTCTCTCCATTGTGAATCTGTTTCCAGGCCCGGTGCAGACCGGTTTCCACAGGCAGATCCAGCAAAAAAGTCAGATCCGGCCGGAGATTGTCAAACAGAAGTTCATGCAGATTTTTCAGCAGATTTCTGTCCAGTCCTCTGGCATATCCCTGATAGGCAAGGGTTGCGTCAAAATACCGGTCGCAGAGTACGGTTTTGCCCTGTGTCAGAGCAGGCCGAATCACCTGTGCAATATGCTGTGCCCGATCCGCCATATACAGCAGCAGTTCTGCCATATGATCCAGTTCCAGGCTGTCCGGATCAAGGACAATGGCCCGGATTTTTGCACCGATGCGCGTGCTGCCCGGCTCACGCGTACAGGTGCAGTTTATGCCCCTGTTTTCAAGCCACTCTGCCGCAGCCCGGATTTGTGTGGTTTTTCCGGAGCCTTCTGTTCCCTCAAATGTGATGAACATAAACAGTCATTCCTGATGCAGTGTTGTCCGGTCTCTCAAAGCATTCCGCCTCAAAAGGATTTTCGGCAAAATTCTGTTTACACCATAAAGAATCAGAGCGCAAGATGCAGGATTGTTTTTGCGGTGCAGACAACCAGCAAAAGATTCGGGAAATCAGAAATGGGATCAGAATGAAAATCAGGAACCGGCAAAAACTGCGTCCAGATCCACAGGCATACCCGGCAGAACAGAAATTTCCCTCTGCCCTGTGCCTCTGCAATACACGGGTGGAGCATATTTCCCGTTTTTTTGCAACTGATACACAATCAGGATATTGTCATGGGGATGAAGCAGCCAGTACTCTTTCACACCGTATCTTTCATACAGCTCTTTTTTCAGAATATAATCTTTGGATGCGGTGGATGGGGAAAGAATTTCGGCTATGAAATCCGGTGCGCCTCTGCAGCCGCGAGCATCGAGTTTCCGGGGATCACATATCACGGAAATGTCCGGCTGCACCACAGTGTCAGTTTCCTCGTCGCTTTCATCCGCTTCGGCAAAACGCACATCAAAGGGCGATGCATAAACCCGGCATGTTTTGCCGGTAAGAAACACGGCAATCTGTTTGAAGAGTTCTCCGGAAATATCCTGATGCCGCCGCGACGGAGCCGGACTCATGTCATAGACTTCCCCGTCTATGAGTTCCACTCTGCACTCATCCGGCCAGGTCAGATAGTCCGCATAAGTGTATGTTTCATATGTGCGCAAAGCCATTCCCATTGCAGCATCCTCCTTTTTTTTCTCAATATTCGGCAGGGATTTTCTGAAAACCCTCAGAAATCCGTTTACACCATAAAGAATCAGAATGCAATATGCAAATCAGACGGGAACAAAGCTTGCCGTATGCGGAAAACAAACAGATTCGGGAAATGAATACGCTCTGTTCCGGTTCTCAGGATTTTCAAACAGAAAGGTTTCTGAAGCGTTTTCATTAAAGGCATTCCCGGAATGACAGAAGTTTTTATTTGGCTTGAACAGAAGTAAAAAATATGTCAGAGTCAGGTGTTACAAAATCAATCCAAAAGGAGTATGCACATGATGCAAAATTCCAATGCCAAACAGGAAGAACTCAAAGAACCCCATCTGATAGACCTGGGCAATTTTGCGGAAATCGCGCAATGGTTCATTGTCTGGCTGGCGCTGACGGCCGGAACCAAAGTGGTGCAGGAAGCCACAAAAGATATGTACGACAGCGCCAAAGATCTGCTGAAGACCCTCAAACGACGGTTCGGCGCATCCAAACTGGCTGATCTGAAAAAAGAAATCAATTCCCGGCTGGATGCTGAAATCCGGAAACAGCCGGGCCTGACTCCGGAACAGCTCAAAGAGAAAACAGAGCGAATCCAAAGCAGAATGACTGAACTTTTCAGGGAATTTGAATAGATGGAACCCAGTCCCCAAATGTCTCACCATGACGTGTTTCTTCGGGTCATCACGCCGGATACGGAACAGATTCGGGTAACTTCGATCATCGGAGTGCTGAAAAATGCCCTGTTCAAATCCGCGGCTCAACCCCGCCGTTTTACCCTTCATCTGCAGGATGGCGCGGGAAATTCCGGCTCTGCGGATTTCACGCTCATCCTGAACCGGAATTTGAAATCCGGCATGATGTGGAAGGATTTTCTGGATCGTTATGTGGAAAGCGGCGATCTTTCCGAAGATGAGGCCACCGCTTTCGGCAGGGATCTGTTTCAGGCACTGATCGCGGAAACCGGAATGGGAAAAGTCTGGCATGCGATCCATGCGAGCGCACAGGGACGGCCTGTTCGCATGACCGCAGAACTTGGAGCCTATACCGAACCTGTTTCCGGACTGCCTCTGGAACTGCTGCATGACGGTGTGCAGTTTGTGTTTGCAAAGCCCGGCAGCGGACTTCAGCGATCCCTGCTTCAGACACCGGTGAAGCCCTTCCACATCCCGGATGCGCCCCGTGTGCTGTTTGCCTGGGCCTGTCCGCCCATGTCCGGTGACATGTTTGATCCGGCACCGCACAGAGAAACCCTGCACCGCATTTTCGGAGACAGGATGAACGTGATAGAACAGGCCGGAATTGAACAGATTTCTTCCGCACTGGATCAGGCATGTCACGCGGGAATCCCGTTTCATTATCTGCACCTTCTGGCGCACGGATACCGGGATGCGGTGACCGGAGGCATCTGTCTGGCTTCTTCCTCCGGAATGGCGGAATACATTCCCCCGCAGCGGCTTGGTGATGCGATTCGCGGCAGAAATCTGCGTCTGGCCTTTCTGTGTTCCTGCAAAACCGCAGCTGCCGGAGACATGGCCTTTTCCGACGCGGCCCAGCAGCTTATGGCTGTTTCCGGCGGCGATCTGCCCTGCGTGGCCGCAACACAGGCCAATCTGCCGGTGCGCGGCAGTGCGGACATGTCCGGAAGGTTTTACCGACTGCTTGGCGAAACCCGTGATCCGGTCATTGCGCTGTCCAATGCTCGAAAAGACGCATACACCGGCAAAACCGGCGCATGGACAGCCTGGAGCGCACCTGTGATTTACACCCGCCCGGATCTGCCGGTTTCCGCCCGGCGCAAAGTGGTCTCCCGCGGACTTCCGGCCAGAAGATCCACCTATATTTCCAGAGAACTGGAATCCGACATTCTGAACACACTGAAACAGAACCGGTTTGCAGCTTTGGTGGGGCTGCCGGGCATCGGCAAGACGGAAACCGGCAGGGAAACCGCTCGCCGAGCGCTGGACGCGTCTCTCTGCACGCGGGTCATTTATCAGGAAATCCTTCCCGGATACACGGTATCCCAGTTGCGCTCCCTGCTGGGCACGGCTTTGGATCAGACATCAGTGGAAAATGACGAATTCCTTGCGGCACTGTTTGCCTCCCAGACCGATCACATCCTTCTGGCACTCGATAACGCGGAAGATCTGATGCGGGACCCGGATTCGGAAAACCGGTTCCGGGATATGCTCAACACCCTGCTGGCCCATTGTCCTGACCTGAAAATTTTAATGACCACGCGCTGGCTCATGTCCGGCATAACGCCCGCGCCCCGGCAGTTTGCAGTGCCGCCCATGACAGCGGAACAGACTTCCCAACTGCTTGCCTCGGAACTTCAGGAACGGGCGCATGGAAACCGGAATGGGAACATACCGAATCCTGGCAAGAACTGATCCGGCTCATTGACGGACATCCGCGCACCCTGTGGCTGATTTCCGGGCATTTTGATCCGGTAACCGCTGATCTGAACCGTGTCCTTGCCCGGCTGCGTTCCCGAAAGGAAGAGGCTGTTGTGGAAATCGGGCTTATCGGCAGAAAGGATGTGTATGACGCGCTCAGCAAAGATCAGCGCGGCAGGCTGCGCAGTCTGGTGGCTTCCATGGATCTGTCTTTTGAAATTGTTGAAACCCGGCACCCGGACGCGGCTGAACTGTATGCGGTTCTGTCTCTGTTTCCTGCGGGTCTGCCCCATGAGGTCGCGCTGGAAGTGGCAGGCTGCATGGAAAGTCTGTCTCTGGATCATCTGTACCGCTATCATCTGGCGGCCTGGCAGAATGAGCGCATGTTTTATCCGGTTCCCCTGCACTGGTATGCGGAGCGGATACGCAAAAACCGGGAAATTGAGGAAAGACCCTATATGCAGCGCGCGCTGAACGCGTTTGCGGCATATGCAGGGGAATGTGATCACCGGATTACCCATGGCGAAATTGCATCCGGAGTGGAAAAACTGCTGGCAGAGGAAACCAGTCTGCGGATTCTGGCCCAATGGGCTGCAAAAAACGGTGAATCCGCGGCAGAGGGTTCGCAAACTGCACAGATGGCCTCATCCGCAGCAAACGGCCTCAAACATGCTGACCGCCTGGATACGCTGCGGATTTTGGCTGAAACAGGAAAATTCCTTGCCCGGCAGAAGGGGGATCGGCTGGGTGAGGCCAACTGCCTGAAGAGTCTGGGCGATCTCCGGATGCGGGAAGACGATCTTTCCGGGGCGCGCAAAGACTATGAACTGGCCCTTCCCATCTGTCGGGAAATTCGGGATCGGCTGGGTGAGGCCAACTGCCTTCAATCCCAGGGGCGTTTGATGCTGATGAACGGAAATTCGGAGGAAGCCTTTCAACGGTTTCGAAACATGCTGAACCTTTATGCTGGTATCGGCAGTCTGCAAGGCCAGCAAAATGCTTTCTATCTTCTTGCCACAACCGCTCAAACTGCCGGACAGCCGGATCAGGCATTACTCTTGGCAGAAGACTCGCTGGAGATCGGCAGAAAAATTCCGGATAAATATACGCAGATGCTTAATCTTCAGTTGCAGATGCAGATATGGAGGGCCGCTGAAAACATACCAGCCTTTGCCGCTTCCATGATTCTGATCCGGGATTTGATGAAATCCATCGGCAATCCGCAATTTCAGCATTATCACGCTGCCATTTCCCAAATGCAGGCCGCAATGCCAAACGAATCTTTTGAGCAGATTGCGCGCAATGCCGAGGCTGTCCGAACCGCGGCAGTTGAAGATGCCCGGAAACGCTTTTCCCAAACCGGGCAGGATTTGCCTGAACCTGGGGGAGAATGAAAATTCAGCCTCTTATCCTGTAAACCGGTTTGCCCGGAAGAATCTCTTCAGGTCATAAAGAATCAGCGTGCAGGACTTGAACTGCCCAATTTTTTCTTGCTGTTTCCGGCGGCAATGGTGCAGGTATTTAATAATCCCCGGGAACATTCAGCGGCTGTATCAAAATAACCTTTTATACCAAATCGCCATTGAAGTTATATAATATTTTCTGCATATTTCTCAGAAAAAC
>CAZDIU010000312.1:0-6034 GCA_964505535.1 uncultured Desulfobacterales bacterium
ATTGGCCGTCCGGAACCGGTTTCAGGGTGTCCGGATCAAGAATTTCGAGAATATAAAAGTCTGCCCAGTAATGGATGCAGTCATGATCCGGACATTCAATGCCGGTTCCCGGGCCGTAGAGTTCGGTCATGCCGGTGATGTCAAAGAGTTCGGCACCGCCGAGCAGTTGGGAAATTTTGTTTCGCATGGAAACCGAGGATCGTTCAGACCCGTAAATCACTTTTTTCAGACTGATCCGATCTGTCATGCCTCTGCGCCGCACTTCCTCAGCCATGAGCAGCCCCATGGACGCGGTGCAGCAGAGCACTGTGGATTGCAGGTCTTCCAGAAACTGGCACTGCATATCCACATTCCCGGGCCCGACCGGCAAAGCCATCGCGCCAAGTTTCTCACATCCCAGCTGAAATCCCATGCCCGCAGTCCAAACCCCGTATCCCACTGCAATCTGCACCCGGTCATGAACAGTGACACCGGCCATTTCATAAGCCCGTGCAAAAAAATGAACCCAGTCATCCACATCTTTTTGGGTATAACAGAGATTTTTCCGTTTTCCGGTGGTTCCGCTGCTGGAATGAATCCGCACGATTTTTTCAAATGGAACAGATCGAAGGGGAAAAGGATAACCGTCCCGCAGATCCTCTGCTGTGGTGAAGGGAAGTTTTTTCAGGTCTTCCAGTGTCTGTATGTCGCCGGGTTTGACTCCGGCCTGATCCAGTTTTTTCCGGTATTCCCCAGAGCCTTCATAGGCATGGGTCACGGTCCATTTAAGCCCTTTCAACTGATGTTCTCTGAGTTCTGTTTCTGTTGCAAAATTTGGCATGAATGTCTCAAACTTTCTCATTGTTTCTCCTGACCCTGAATATTCAAAATTTTTTCCGGAAAACAGCGGGGTGATTTGGCCTGCATCCTGTTTTCAGCATATTTCATATGAAATCTGAAAAAAATTTGAGCACAGAATCTTCTCTTTTCTGCCGAAAAGACACAAAGACGCAAGGTTTCACAAAGGTTTAATCCCCGGTTGGTTTTCAGATTTCATATCAGGTATCATGTTTCAGGCATGTATTTCAACAGGGAAATACAATTTTCAGATTTTTCCCAATATGCCGGAACTGTCCCCTGTTTTTTGGACAAAAGCATAACAATTTAACTTTTCACACTTTTTTCTTTTCTCACAGTCTTTGTTCCGCAAGAAAAAAATAATGTTTGACAAAAATATTTTTTTTGTATATATATTCTTTTTTATACAACAGCACCATTCACGGCCCCATCGTCTAGCGGCCTAGGACGCTGGCCTCTCACGCCAGAAACACGGGTTCGATCCCCGTTGGGGTCACCATGACTTGAGACAGTAATCGGCATTTGTTATAAAGTCTTTGGGAAAGCAGAAGCTCTCCCAAAGGCTTTTTTTGTTTTATGCAGAATTCATGTTCTGCCGGGTTCATACCAATTCTCCACTGAAAAGATGCCTGCCCAATTCCGGAGTGCCAAAATGGAGTGAAACGGAATTTTGGCCGGATTTGCAAATCATTTCCGTGTTCCAAACTTTCAGTTCGGGACTCCTCCGCCCTTAACACAGGGGCAGGTACTGCATAAATTCAATGGCGATTCGCTATCATATCGTCTCCCCCGGCAAAACCAATGCGTTCAGACCTGACACTGAAGACATTCTTAAAAGATATCCCGACATTTTCCTGTCCCGGAGTTTTCACATAATTGTACTGTCAAATAAATTCGTTACATTTGTGTTCAGGTGTCAGGTGTCAGGGAACAGACACTGAAACCTGAACACTGAAACCGGCCTGTCAGAAATTTTCAAATCTTTGCTTGTGAAAGAACTTTCCTGACAGTCCAATAATATGAAATCTGAATCCCCATTGAGTTTATACAGTTCAGTCATTTTTTCCCAATGCCGCTGAACTGACAGCCCTCCCTGAGGGCCAATACTGTTGACTTAAGCTGCCCCTCCCTTAAGGGAGAGGGGGAGGGTGAAAAAAATATTTTTATTACAGATTGTCATTTCTCCCCCTCCCCAACCCTCCCCCGCTGGGGGAGGGAGTTTTTTGCTTAAGGCAACAGCATTGTCCCTGAGGGCAGGATTGTCAGCTTCTGTTACAACTAATTGAATTTGTTAATATTAAACAGTATCACCCTCCCCTGCCTCTCCATCAGGATGGGAAGACCTCATCAACGGATTTGACCCACTGCCCAGTGTTCCCTGCTTCTGACCGATCTGCTTTCCCTTTCAGAACAGGGAGTTTTCTTTGGGGGCAGAATATTTATTGACTTCTGTGTGCAAAAAAAGCAAATATACCTCTTTCAGACAGGCAGAGAAAAACAGTCCTGAATCCTGAGCGGCACATCGGTTTTTGGTTTGCATGGGCGAAAACGCATATATTTCAGACAGGGGCAGGAAAAAACTTATGCACAAGAAAAAAATTGGATACATTCTTTCCGGTCTGTTGCTTGTTTCTTTTTTCACAGTGATGGGATGCAAATTTTTTTTCAAAAAGGATGAAAACAGCATCCGTATCGCCCTGGCCGGGCCTATGACCGGCCCCAACCAGTCTGTGGGCAAATCCTTTTACCAGGGGGTAAAACTCTGTCTGGATGAGGTGAACCGTCAGGGCGGCATCAATGGCAGAAAAATAGAACTGGATGTGCATGACGATCATAACACCCCGGAACTGGCCAGGGATGCGGCTGAACAGAAAATCGCACGAAGTCAGGCCATAGCGGTCATTGGCCATCATTACAGCAGTTGCTCCATACAGGCAGGGGAAATCTATAAAAATCAGGGCATACCCGCCATCAGCCCGGCCTCCACCAATGTCAAAGTCACAGAAAACAATCCCTGGTATTTCCGCACTTCCTTCAATGACAGAGCACAGGGACGTTTTCTTGCCCATTATGCCCAGATGGTGTTCGGAAAAACCGCAGCCAGCATCATTTTTGAAAATGATGACTATGGACGTTATCTGGCTGAGGTGTTTGAGGAAACCTCCAAAGAACTGGGCACAGAGATCAAATACAAATGGTCCTTTGACGCCAATGACCGGCTTCTGGAAGATACCCTGAAGCAGATTGTTTACGACCTGAAATCCAAAGAGGAGGATGCGGGCGTGATCTTTGTTTCCACCCATGCAGGCCCGGGCATCAGCATTCTCCGCACCATGAAGGATGCCCTGGTGATCAATCCGGTTATGGGGCCGGACGCGTTTGCCTCAGAGGCTTTTCAGAAAGGATTTGAGGCTTTTCCCAAAGAAAAACGGAATCCCGGTTACTATACCAACGGCATGTATGTCACCACCCCGCTCATTTTTGACACCAGCAATGAAAAAGGCCAGAATTTCAAAGATCGCTACTGGAAAAAATACGGGGAACTGCCCGGATGGCACGCTGCCTTTGCCTATGATTCGGCTCTGGTTCTGATTCATGCACTGAAAAACATCACACTGGGAAACAGCCTGGCCTCCCTGTCCGAAGACCGGCGCAAACTGCGCAATTTCCTTGCCAGAATGACCTCGGTGGAGGATGCTGTGGAAGGCGTGACCGGTTTCAATTATTTTGATCAGAAAGGGGATGCCCAGAAACCTGTGCTTATCGGTGTGTACAAAAACCGCACCATTGTCTCTGCCCTGACCCAGTTCAAGGCTGTCACCAATCCGGCTGTGCAGGCCTATCTGGAAACCAGCCGGGAAAAGGATCGGGCAGTGGAGTTTGACGGATATTACATGTACCGGATCAATGTGATCTATACGGGCGTGGAAATGAATGAAATCAGGGACATGGATTTCTCTGATCTCACCTGCACGCTGGATTTTTTCCTCTGGTTCCGGTTTCAGGGCGCAGAGGAACTCAATCAGTGGACCTTTCTCAATGCGGTGGAGCCGCTTCCGCAGGAGGTGGATGCAAAGGCCGGAAAGGAAAAATTTCCTTCCTTTGGCGTGAAAATCGAACCCATCAGGCAGAAAGTGACACCGGACAATCTGCATTACTACCTGTACCGGGTCCGGGGGCGCTTCCGCATGGATTTCCTTCCGGCCCAGTCTGCCTACGGCGAACATATGGTGGGCATCAGTTTCCGCCATCCGGAACTGGATCGCAACAATCTCATCTATGTCAAGGATGTCATGGGCATGGGTGAAATCCATGATGAACGGGATATTTTGGAGAAGATGCAAAGTGATCAGGTGCTGAGTCCCGCGTATGACTGGAAAATCAGTCAGGTTTCCTTTTTTCAGGACACGGTTGAGGAAATCTCCAAGGGAAATCCGGAGTATCTCAATATCATCGGCAGCACCGTCAGTTATTCCCGTTTCAATGTGGGCATGCGCATTGTTCCGGACAAACTCATCCTGCGCAATCTGATCCCCAAAAAATGGGTGGGATATATGTTCGCGTTCAGCCTCTTCTTTTTTTTCCTGATCCCTTTGGCAGGAAAAACCCGCAGATTCAGCTCTTTTCTCAAAACCCTGTGGTTTTTCCATTTTCTCTTTGCCTTTTTCCTGCTCATGTCCGGAGAGTATTTTGCCATCAACCACCTGGGCGGAACCTATTATCTGGAACCGATCATGCTGCTGATCAACATCCTCTGGTGGGTTATCCCCTCGTATTTTTTAAGCAAAGGGGCAAGAAAGTTCATCTGGGACCCACTGGAGGAGAAAACAGGGCGCAAGGTTCCCCATGTGGTAAAAAATGCGCTTTCCATTATTATCTATGTGCTGGCGCTCTTTGGCATTGTGGCCTTTGTCTTCAACCATCCCCTGACCAGTCTGCTGGCCAGCACCGGAGTGGCGGCCATGATCCTCGGTCTGGCTTTGCAGGTCAACATCTCCAATATTTTCTCCGGCATTGCCATCAATGTGGAACGGCCTTTCCGGGTCGGGGACTGGGTCAAGATCAATGAATTCAAGGAAGGCAGGGTCATTGACATCAACTGGCGCACCACGCGCATCAAAACACGCGATGACACCATTCTCTGCATTTCCAACAGCCATGCCTCGGAATCGGTCATTGAGAACTTCAGTTACCCGGATGACGGCTTTTATCAGTATTTCACGGTTCACATTGATCCTGTTCATCCGCCGGAACGGGTGAAAAAAATTCTGCTGGATGCCGCTCTTTCCACCGAGGGAGTGGAAAAGGAGCCCATGCCTTCCACCCGTTTTCTGGGACTGACTGCGGGCATGACCGGCCAGAGCAAATCCTGGGCAGCCAATTATCTGGTTTCCGTGTATGTGCGGGATTACGGCAAGAAATTTGCCTACAACGAGGCCATCTGGGCCAATATCTGGACCCATCTGCGCCAGGCAGGCATCCGCCATGTCATTGACCGTCAGGAAATGCACATGGTGCTGGAAGGCATCAGACGCAAAAAGGCGATTCCGGACAAGGCGTTTGCCCTGCTGGAGGAAATCTGGCTTTTTGATCCCTTCCCGGATGATGCAAAGCTCTGGCTGAGCAGACGCATGAAGCGGCATCATTTCTTTCCGGGTGAAAGCATTGTGCGTCAGGGCGATTCCGGCAGTTCCCTCTTCATTATTGAAGAAGGGGTTGTGGCTGTGCGGGTCAAGTTTGACAATCAGGCCAAAGCTGTGGAAGTGGCACGGATGGGCGCGGGCAATGTTTTCGGGGAAATGGGACTGCTGACCGGTGAAAGCCGGACTGCCACCATTATTTCCGTGACAGAAACCTGGCTCTATGAAGTGACCAAAGAGGACATTGCGCCTCTGATTGAACGGGAGCCCCGCATTTCCCGGCGCATGAGTGACATTCTCACGGAACGGAAAATGGCGACCGAGGCAAAGAAACAGACCGGAGATGCGCGGGACTTTGACAAAGCCACCATCGCGGCACAGATATTCAGCAAAATTCAGAATTTTTTCGGATTTAAAAAATAAGATTCTTTAAGGATTTTTCCGGATGCCTGCTTTTGCAGGCATGACGTCATTCCGGCCAAAGCCGGAACCCGGTGTTTCCGCTGAAACCTGAACACTGAAACCTCAAAACCGGTATATCAGCAATTTTCAAATCC
>CAZDIU010000313.1:0-6034 GCA_964505535.1 uncultured Desulfobacterales bacterium
GCTGCCAGCAGAACTGCTCCGGGAAACACTTCTTCCCTGACCGCCCTGTCCAGAAGAGTCCTGACCCTTTCCATACTTATACCTGCATTCCGGCCGGGGCCTGAAAGACCAGTGCAGCATTGTCCGTATCCATCTCTGCGGCCTGTCCCAGAGGCACCGTGATGTTCCGGGAACCATGCCCGAACCCGAATCCGGCCATAACGGGAATTTCACAGCCCTGAAAGACATCTTTTATTATATCATGAATCTCTGCATCCGCACCGCAGTGTTCAAATGACCCCAGAATCAGCCCCTTTATGCCTTTGAAACATCCGCTGAATTTCATCTGCGTCAGCATCCGGTCAATTTTGTACGGCGGCTCTTTCCAATCCTCCAGGATGACAATCTGCCCTTCAAAACAGGGCTGAAAAGGTGTCCCTGTCAGATGACAGAGTGTGGCAAGATTTCCGCCCGAAACAATTCCTGCCGTCCTGCCGGGCCGAAGCACCACAGGATGTTCCGAATGTATCCGCAGCGCACAGGGGTCCCGGACTGCACACAGCAAGGCTGACAGAGATTCCCCGGCATCCAGGGTGGACAGCACAGGGCCGTGAAAACATGTCATTTTGCACTGATTCTGAAAAAATGACAGCAATGCCGTGATGTCGCTGAATCCGGTGAAAATCTTCGGATGCTTCCGGATGGTTTCCCTGTCCAGCAGGGGCAGTATCCGCATACACCCGTAGCCGCCTCTGGCACAGAAAACCGCCTTTACCCTGTCATCGGCAAACAGACGGTTGACAATTCCGGAGCGGTGTTCATCACTTCCCGCAAGATAACCGTTTTTTTCTGACAGCCCTTCCGGGATCAGGACGGAAAAGCCTGCGGATTCCAGTATCCCGATGCCCCGTTCCAACTCCGCTGCATCACAGGGGCCTGCGGGTGCTGCAATGCCGATTATGTCTCCCGGAAGCAGAGGTTCCGGCATCCTGAATTCCATTCCCATTTCCGCACCTGATCCAAATAAAATGCAAATTCATAAAATAGATTATTGACACGAGAGAGTCAAGCTGATATATAAAATGAAAATTGTGTCGGGGCGTAGCGCAGCCTGGTAGCGCACTTGAATGGGGTTCAAGGGGTCGGAGGTTCAAATCCTCTCTCCCCGACCATAATTTTTTTCGGAGAAATGATAAACGGGAGGGCAGCCATGCTTTCCCGTTTTTTTTTAATTCGTCCGGCACAGGATTCTGTGGCCAGAACATTCCTGTCTCCCGGCTGCCTGGGAAACCGGCGGCCGGCAAATTTCATCTCTGCCCGAATCAGACCCGACAGGCACGTCTGTTCCGCCTGTTTTGTTCAAATTCAGACAGAGGTTATGCCAATCTCATGTTTTTGACAGTGAATCAAATCCGTTGACAATCCCCCTTTTCCGGCGGAAGGGACGCACTTTCATCAACCGGTTTGACCCGCCATCCATGTTTTTTGCATGACGGGCGAAATACCGGAACCGCAGGAGATATGTCAGAAAAACATCCCAGCGTCTGCCTTTTCATCATCGGCTGTATCTCCATCCTGGCACAGATAATCATCCTCCGGGAACTGAATGTGGCTTTCTACGGGGTGGAACTTATCTGCATCCTTGCGATGGGAGTCTGGCTTTTCTGGAGTGCAGCAGGCGCTCTGGCCTGCAGCAGAATGCATGTGCCTTCCGAAAAAGCTTTAGGCTGCCTCTTTGTTCTCTTTGCCTTTTTTCTGATCCCCGAAATTCTCCTGATCCGATTCGCCCGTCTTCTGTTCGGTGGTGTTCCCGGAGCCTATCTGCCCTTCGGAAAACAGATGGCCGTCATTTTTCTCAGCCTTCTGCCCGCAGGCTTTCTGACCGGTCTGCTCTTTCAGTGGGCTGCAAAACGCTTTGTATCGGGAAACCGGACACTTTCCCTGGCCTATGCCATTGAAAGCGCTGGGAGCCTGATCGGAGGGCTGGCCTCAGTTCTCTTCCCTTTGCAGGGTGTGGGAAATTTCACAGCAGCAGTTGTCTGTGCAATGATTTCGGCAGGCGCAGCGCTTCTTTCTCCGCCTTTGTGCGAAAAAATCAGAAATGACAGAAAATGTTCTGCCACTGCTGTCATTTTTCTGCTGATTGTTTTATTCCTGTCTCCCCGTGCAGATGAAAGTATTCACCGGCTTCTGTATCCTGATATGCTCACAGTGAAGGATTCCCCCTATGGAAGGATTCGGATTTCCGTCCAATCCGGCCTGTACACAGTTTTTGAAAACGATGCTCTCCTTTTTGACACTGAAAGCACAGGACAGGAAGAACTGGTTCATCCGGCAGCACTGCAGTGCCTCAGGCCGGAAAAAGTGCTGATTGCAGGAGGGGGGTTCAGCGGCATTGCCGGAGAAATTCTGAAACACCGTCCCCGGCATGTGGACATTGCGGAAATCAACAGAGTGCTGGACAGAACTGTCAGGGAACACCTGCCTCCGGCCTTCAGTTCTTTTCTGCAATCCCCCCGCGTCATTCTGCATCATGCCGATCCACGGGAGTTTCTGAAAGATGCGCAGCCTTATGATCTGATCATCGTGGGCTGTCCGGAACCGGATTCGGGACAGAGCAACCGATTTTACACCCGCGAGTATTTTCAGCTTTGTGCACGGAAACTGAAACCCGGCGGAGTGCTGGCATTCCGTCTGACCTCTTCGGAAAACCTGTGGACGCCTTCCCTGACAATGCGCAACGCAGCGGTTTATGCGGCTCTCCGCTCCGTGTTCGCGGATGTGCTGATCCTGCCGGGAACCATGAATACCGTGATAGCCTCGAATCAGAAACTGATCCGGGACCCGGAACTCCTGATCGCCCGTTTTCACGAGCGGCAGCCGGATACCCTTCTGATCGGACCGGAGTTCATCCGCTATCTGTACACCAATGACCGTTTTGCCGGAATTGCTGCAAATCTTGCACATCAAAAAACCCTTCCCAATACAGATTTCCGGCCCATCTGCTACCAGTACACCGGGATCATCTGGCTGTCCAGATTTATTCCCTCTCTGATTCACCGGGATATATCCTCTCTGTCTGTCTTTCTTCCGGAATCCGGCAGAAACCGGATTTTTCTGTACGCTGTCTGCCTTACTGTTTTTGGGCTGATTTTATGCACCGGGAGAATCTTCCGGATTTTTGGGAAATCCCTCCCGGTCTTTCTGGCCGCTTTTGCCGCAATGGTCATGGAAAGCCTTTTCATTCTCCGGTACCAGGCGCAAAGCGGGGCCATGTTCCTGCATATCGGGATTATGATCATGATTTTCATGGGAGGTCTGGCCGCTGGCTCCCTGTCCATGACAAAATTTGCACAACTGCACCTGTCCGACAATGCCCGGAAACAGACCGGCCGATTCCTGTTTTTGAGCTTTGCTGTTCTCTGCCTGATATTCCAGCGGATTCTCCACTGTGAGGCAGGAGGAAAAATCTGTCTCATATCACTTTTCCTGTTCCTGACCGCCTTTTTCCTTTCCGGCATTTTTGCATGGACCGCGCTGTCTGATCGGACAGCACAGCAGCATCTCATCTCCCCCCTTTACGCTGCTGACCTGCTGGGGGCCTGCCTCGGATCCGTGGCAGGCAGCCTTTTTCTGATTCCTTTCCTGGGAATGGCGCACACCACCGCGTTCATCACACTGCTTTTACTGGCCGCGATCATTCCTTCATGAAAACATTTTGACAATTGCCTCTGTCCGTTGTAAAGTGCCTGTTTATCCATTCCAAATAAAAAAGATATCTTATAGTTATATGAAATCTGAAAAAAATTTCAGCACCGGCATCAGCCTTTTCTGACACGAAGGCGCAAAGAAACAAAGTTTCACGAAGATTCTATGCTCAATTATTTTTCAGATTTCATCTTTAGGTTCTGCTGACATTTCAGATCAGTCTGCCGGTTCCTGTCTCAGGTCTGAAGCGTGCACAGTGCTGCGCCTCATTCCGGACAGACTCCGTAAAGTCCAAAGGGTTCAGGCCGGGGATGCCGGTTAATAAAAGATTAAGGATGCAGAAATGTCAGCAGAACCTGAGAATGCGGAGAGAGCGATGAAAAAGATATCCCCGGAAGATTTGAACCGGATACTCAAAGACCACAGTCTCTGGCTGCGTTCGGACGGGCAGAAGGGGACCAAAGCCGATCTGTCCGGCACCGATCTCTCAGAAACGGCTCTTTCGGAAACCAAACTGATGCTTGCCAACCTTTCCCATGCCAGACTGTCGGGAGCCGCCATGGTATTGATCGATCTGTCCCAGGCCGATTTGTCCGGAGCGGATCTGTCTGATGCGGATCTGTCGGGAGCGGATCTGCTGCTGACCAATTTTTCTCATGCGGATCTTTCGGGAGCGGATTTGTCCGTGGCCGATCTGTCCGGAGCCAGTCTGTCCTGTGCACACCTCACAGGCGCCTCCCTGCCCCAGGCGGATCTCTCACGGGCCAGTCTGACGGGTGCTGACCTGACAGGTGCTGACCTGTCCGGGGCCAACTTTGCAAACGCTGATCTCTCCCATGCAAATCTCAGTCAGTCCCATATGCGAAAAGCCAGTTTTTTCGGGGCCAATCTGAACAATGCCAATCTTCTGCAGGCATCTTTTCACCGGGCTGACTTCACAGAGGCGAACCTGAGCGGGGTGATCATTGACTCCCTGACCATGGCCCAGCTTCCCGCAGATACTGAAAAGAAATATAAACAGACCTTTCAGATCATTGAAACGGAAAAAACCGACCGCTTTGCCATTGTGCGGGAAATGCGGCTTCCTGCCCCATATTACCAGGCAGGGCTGTCCATTCTGAATTTTTTCGGCATGTTTCTGGCACAGGAAGGCCCCGGGGAACTGAAAATCCGTACTGAGTTCAGAAATTACACGGTACGGCTGGTGGTGGAAACACCCAATGCACTGGTGCGGGATCAGATTGAGGATCTGTTTGAAATATACGGACTGATCATCCAGGGCAAAATGGTTCCCGAAGCCCTGTCCGGTGAAAAACGCCAAATCCGGCGACTGGAGAACCAGCTCATCCATGCAGCCGCACTTCTGGAACACGAAAATGCACTGCTTCGGGATGATCATCCCAAAGGAAAGAACGCGGAAGGAAACAGCCAGTGGCTGCGCAGCCATGTGGGACGGCTGCTCCAGCATCCGGAAACCCGGCCCAGACCCATGCCTCTGAAGGATATCCCCCGTTCGCCTGCCCAACATGTTTCGCTTTTCCGGGAGGCTGTCACTGCCCTTATGCAGAAACACCCGACCATCCGATCCGAGATTTCTCTGGTGATCCAGAAACTTGCTGTGGATGCTCCGGGAGAACAGGACATTCATGACATCACGGATGCCTTGTCATCCCTCAAAGAAAAACATCCTGAACGCTTTGACGAGATCTCGGACGCGTTTTACGACAGCAGAATGGCTGAAATCAAGTCCGTTTGGACGGATGTGTTTCTGGAGATACTCAACCGGCTGGCCTAAGCAGAATTCCGGAATCAGAATCCAAAAATGGTATTCTGTGTTGTCCGTTTTTGATTTCGCGGGCTTAACCACAAGGGGGACAAAAACTGGCAGAACTCTGTGTCATTTGATTTTAGCAGTTGACAAATTCAGATTCTGTTGACATTTCTTTAACATACTGATTTTGCTTCAGAAAATCTGACTGCACTGAACCCGGCGGACTCTCACCGATCTGTCCTGAGTAAGATGCAGAACGGTTTCCGGTTCAGTCCGGAGAATCTGAGCGGCTGCCTGATTTGAAATGTCAACAGAACATAAATTTCATAATTTTAATCCCAAATTATATGAAAATCGTTACCAGTCTGTCTGATCGGTATATCAACTGATTTTATATCAAACGGATCTCCATCAATAAAAGAGCCTGAAAAGGTTCTTATTTCTCTTCCACCATTTGCAAACCCACTCTGAATGTCATTTTTCAATTTTACCCAATTCCAATCAAAATCCCATCTGTCAAAAATGAAGGCGGAACCTTTAGCCTCCCACTTTCTTTTACATGCAATTACTTCTATT
>CAZDIU010000314.1:0-6013 GCA_964505535.1 uncultured Desulfobacterales bacterium
ATCAGTCCGCATGAGGCTGTCTAATTTGGTATATATTTTTTAATAAATAGCCTTAAGGAAACGGCATTGGTGTTATACCAATTCTCCATTGATCTGAAACACAATTTTTTCGGAAAAACCGGATTTTTCAAAAAAAATCCGGTTTTTTAAATACACGAAGACTTCTTTTTGCCTGCTTATAAGTATCTTTTCAATGGGGAATCGGTATTACAGCAGATTTTTTTCTTTCAGTATGGATTCGTATGTATTCCGATCCATTGGACAGTCTGTGAAATCAGGAAATTCGGAAACTGTCAGTCTGCATTGACGGGTCATTTTTTGTATGTTGCAAAATCAATCATTTTCCTCTCCAAATGTATTGATATGAAATCTGAAAAAGATTTCAGCATTGACAACAGCGTTTTCTGCCACAAAGTCTCAAAGTTTCACGAAGATTCTATACTCAATTATTTTTCGGATTTCATATAAGCAGGCAAACAAAAATTTCTGTGTGTTCAAAAAACCGGATTTTTCCGAAAAATCCGGTTTTTTGAACACACGAAAATCTCATTTCTGCCTGCCTGCAAGTATATTTTCAACAGCGATTCGATATGATACATCTGCGCGGGTGGGCACATGAGTGCCCACCATTTCGGTTGCTTGGTGGGCAACGCTCCACTTTTGCCCACACTGCTGTCCTTACTTCTGTTTTGCCCTTTTTTCCCGCAAAGCAGCATGGGCTGCCGCGAGCCGGGCAATGGGAACCCGGAAGGGTGAACAGGAAACATAGTTAAGCCCCAGTTCATGGCAGATGGCAATGGATGCCGGATCCCCGCCATGCTCCCCGCAGATACCGCATTCCAGATTGGGATTGACCCGTCTGCCCTTTTCAATGCCGATTTTCATCAACTGCCCTACGCCATCCCGATCAATGGTGGCAAAGGGGTTGTCCGGCAGAATGCCCTGTTCAATATAGTCAATGAGGAAACCGGCTTCTGCATCATCCCTGGAAATGCCGTAGGTGGTCTGGGTCAGGTCATTGGTTCCATAGGAGAAAAATTCCGCGTGTTCCGCAATCTGATCCGCGGTGAGCGCTGCACGGGGCAGTTCAATCATGGTGCCGAATTTGTATTTGATCTCAAGCCCTTTTTCCTTCATCACGGCCTTTGCCTCGGTCTCCAGACGTTCCCGCTGCAACCGGATTTCATTCACATGCGCGGTCAGGGGAATCATGACTTCCGGAAACACTTCCACTCCCTCCCGCGTCACCATGCACGCGGCTTCAAAGATTGCCCGCACCTGCATCGCAGTGATTTCCGGAACCAGAATGCCCAGACGCACCCCGCGCATTCCCAGCATGGGATTGGCCTCGTGCAGTTTTTCCGCACGCTCCAGCAACTGCTCCTTTTTCCTGTACTGTTCCAGCAAATCATCAATCTTTTTCATATTGTCGGCATGCTGAAGCCGAATCTTGATATCACTCAGTTCCTGCCGCAAATCCAGGCGGTTGGGAAGAAATTCATGCAGGGGCGGATCCAGCAGTCGGATGATCACCGGCAGACCGTCCATGGCCCGGAACAGTCCCGCGAAATCTTCCCGCTGAAACGGCAGTACCGCATCCAAAGCCTCTCTGCGCTCGCTGGGCAGGTCGGTCATAATCATCTTGAGAACATGGGGCAGACGCTCGGATTCAAAAAACATATGCTCAGAACGGCACAGTCCGATGCCTTCCGCTCCATATTCCCGCGCCCGTTTTGCATCCTTGGGATAATCCGCGTTGGTCCACACTCCCAGACGCCGAAACTCATCAGCCCAGGACAGCAGCCGGATCAGCCAGGGGTCTTTGATATCCGGAACAATGGTGGCAAGTTTTCCCATATAGACCTCTCCCACCGTTCCGTCAAGGGAGAGCCAGTGGCCTTCATGAATCACCTCTTCCCCCACCCGTATTTCCCGTTTGTTCATGTCTATTTCCAGCGCGGAAACACCCACCACTGCAGGTTTTCCGAACTGCCGGGCCACCAGGGCCGCATGACTGGTGCGTCCCCCGCGGGTGGTGAGAATGCCTTTGGAGGCCAGCATTCCGTGAACATCGTCCGGTTTGGTTTCGGGCCGGACCATGATGACCTCTTTTCCCTCTTTGCTCCACATCTCAGCCAGATCAGCATCCAGAGCCACCAGGCCGCAGGCCGCACCCGGAGAGACATTCAGTCCCACAGCCAGCAGCTTGCCCTCTGCTTTTGCCGTATTCTTTGCCTTGGCATCAAACTGGGGATGCAGAAAGAAATCCACCTGATCCGGGCTGACCCGCAGCACTGCCTCTTCTTTGGAAATCAGCCCCTCATCCTTCATGTCCACGGCAATCCGCACCGCAGCCTGCGCGGTTCGTTTTCCGTCACGGGTCTGCAGCATCCAGAGCTTGCCCCGCTCAATGGTGAATTCCATGTCCTGCATTTCCCGGTAGTGCTTTTCCAGTTTCCGGGCAATATCTTCAAACTGGGCATAGGTTTCCGGCATTTCTGATTTCAGTTCCGCAATGTCCTTGGTCATGCGGATGCCGGCCACCACATCCTCGCCCTGGGCATTGATGAGATAATCTCCCTCAATGCGTTTTTCGCCGGTGGAACCGTTGCGGGTCATGGCCACGCCTGTGGCGCTGTCATTGCCCATGTTCCCGAAAACCATGGCCACAATGCTGACAGCCGTGCCCAGATTGTGGGGAATATTGGCAGCGTTCCGGTAGTCCACAGCCCGTTTCCCGTTCCAGCTTTTGAACACGGCTTCAGTGGCCAGTTTCAACTGAACGTAAGGGTCCTGGGGAAAATCAATGCCGTTTTTCAGCCGGTAGATGTTTTTGAATTCCTCAATCACCTGAAGCCAGACCGGTGCAGGAATTTCCGCGTCTGTTTCCACCCCCTGCCTTCTCCGGGCAGTGGTAATGACATCCTCAAACATCTCATCCGCAATGCCTGTCACCACGCTGCCGAACATCTGGATCAGCCTGCGGTAGGAGTCATACACAAAGCGTTCATCACCTGTCAGATTCACCATGCCCTGTGCGGTTTCATCTGTCAGACCGATATTGAGCACCGTGTCCATCATGCCGGGCATGGAAAATTTTGCTCCGGATCGGCAGGAAACCAGCAGGGGATTGGTCGGATCGCCAAATATCTTGCCGGTTTCAGACTCAATTTTGTGCATGGCTTCCTTTTCCTCTTCCCACAGCCCTTCGGGACAGACACCGCCTCCGGCCAGATAGGCATTGCAGGCCTCGGTCGTGACGGTGAATCCCGGCGGAACCGGCACACCGATGCGGGACATTTCTGCCAGGTTTGCGCCTTTGCCGCCCAGAAGGCCCCGCACACCGTCCCAGCCTCCCGCATATCTTTCCGCCTCATCCACTTCATGAAAGAGATATATCCATTTTTTCATCTGATTCTCCATTTTATACAAAAATTTAAATATGTTAGGAGTTACGCAGTTGAATTCTAACCGCCTGAATTTATTATGTGTCTAAAAATGTTACAGCTAATAAAAACAGTGAGTTATATTTCAACTGCGTAACTCCTATATGTAACTGATGTTACGCAGTCTTTTCAGGAATCAGGAAGTTGCCCGTTTTCACCGTCATTCGGGCGCAAGCCGGAATCCAGTGATTTCAGAAAGTTCTGGATACCGGCTTTTGCCGGCATGATGAGGGTGCGTAACATCAGTATGCAATTGACAGATTGCTGATTGATGTTGAACTTGCCGGTCTGCAAAACCGGATTGAAAATCTGCTTTTCCCTCAATCCTTTCTTCATATTTTTCAAGAACCTTCATCACTTCCGGATTGTCTTTCCAGCGTCTTTTCAATGCTGCAAGGCGTCTGTCTGTACCGGGACAGAAGATTTCAAGACTTTCAGAAACAAATTCCCTTCTTCTGATTTGTTCCGGACTGTTGCCTTCATACGGTTCACCACGGAAGTGATCACAGAGGTCACGATCCCGGACAAATGCCTCCACTTCAGGCGGAAGAGGAGCACTGTCAGCATACGCCGATGATACAGCAAGCACAAGAATGGCAAAAATAAACAGAATTCGCATATTCACCGTAATGATACCATAAATATCCGTGCAGAAGGTTTCCCGGTATAATTTTGCGGTTTCATGTATCTGTCCTGTCTGCATTATAAAGGATTCCCTGCGGTTTTCAAGAAAATGTTTGTTCCAAAGCCCCAAAGGGTTTCAAATCTCCATGAGGCGCTGGAATGACATTTCTTTCCTGAAATCTGCATCAATCAGTGCCCGTACAGTTCCTTCACCTTTTCCCTGTCCACGGACCCGTCCGGTTTTCTGGGAAGTTCCTGCACGAATTGAGCATACTGGGGTTTTTTGTACCGGGCAATGCGTGCGGCGACAAACTCTCCCAGTTCTTTGAGATTCAGGGAAGTCCCGGGTTCCAGAACGCACACGGCCTTGATGCCTTCGCCGAATTTGGGATCAGGCACACCGATAACCGAAACTGCTTTGACGGCCGGATGCTCCAGAATCACGCTTTCCACTTCCGCGGGATACACATTTTCCCCGCCCGGCTTGATCAGTTCCTTTTCCGGTTTCCGGCCTTTGAAGATGAGATACCCGTCTTCATCCATCTGTCCCAGATCCCCGGTATGGTGCCAGCCGTTGCGGAAGGTGTGCTGCGTGGCTTTTTCCTGGTTCCAGAATCCCTGAAACACCAAAGGCCCCTGCACAGTGATTTCTCCTGTTCCGCCCGCGGGAACCTCCTTTTCGTTTTCATCCACCAGTCTGACTTTTGTGAGCAGTCCGGGTTTTCCCGCAGTGCCGGGTTTTTCCAAAGCAGGGGAAAATGTCACCAGACCGGAAGTTTCGGTCTGACCGTAGAGAATCCAGAAAACGCTCCCGGTTTTTTCCTCAAAAGGCCGGATATTGTCCGGCCCGTCAATGCCCAGCACATGGCGGAGACAGGAAATGTCATAATTTCCGGATATGATTTTCGCAGTCAGGCGGGAGAGCATGGGCGGAAAACTGCCCCATAGCGTTATTTTTTCTGCCTGGGTCTGTTCGAGGCACTGTTTTTCATCAAATTTGGGAATCACCGCGTTTTTCCCGCCCATGTGCATGACCGCAAAGGCAAGATTCAGGCCCGTGATATGGAAAATGGGCAGCATGTTGAGATACGCATCCCGGTTTGTGATCCCCATTGTTGCGGCTGTCTGCAGATTCGCGCAAACCAGATTGCTGTGACTCAGAACTGCGCCTCTGGGTTTTCCATCCACAGCCGCAGTATAAATCAGGCAGAAGGGATCATCAGCGGAAAGGGAAACAGGGGGCAGGAGAGCGGAGTTCATAATGTCCCGGAGTGCAGGTGTTCCCGGCGCGGGGGATTCTGTCTCATTCATTTCCCAGATTTCCATTTTGGGAAATTTTGCAGCCCCTTCCCGGATGCGATCCCGGTGGTTTTTGTCTGCAATAAGAACAGATGCACCCGCATCTGTGAGAATATAGGCGATTTCCTCATCTGAAAGGCGCCAGTTGACAGGAACCGTTATCGCGCCCAGTGCGGCCGCGGCTCCGAAGATCAGAAAAAAATCCGGGTGATTGTGGGCCAGAATCGCAATCCGATCCCCTTTTGTAACGCCCCGTGCGGCCATGCCTGCTGCCAGTTTCCGGGTTTGGATCAGCAGTTCCCCGAATGTCATCCGCAGATCTCCGGATACCAGAGCAGTCTGATCCCTGTAAATTTTTGCATTTCTTTCATACATGTCACAGATGGTAAAACTGCGCATACAGATTCCTCCTCTTTCAATAATGATAAGGGATTTTCCAAAAAATAATTTGCCCGCTGTAGAGGCGACCGGCCGGTCGCCCCTACGAATTTTCCGCAAAAAACGGGCAGTTGATTTCTTGGGAGTTCCCTAAGCAGATTGTGTCTGGATATTATACAGTTCTTATATCTTTTGCCATATTCAGTCCAATGTCATTGACTTAAGGGATTTTCCAAAAAATAATTTGCCCGCTGCAGGGGCGACCG
>CAZDIU010000315.1:0-6005 GCA_964505535.1 uncultured Desulfobacterales bacterium
ACACTGAAACCTGAACACTGAAACCTCAAAACCGGTATATCAGCAATTTCCAAATCCCTTACTCATGTTATACCGAATCACCATTGACTTTATACAGTTCAGTCATTTTTTCCCCAATGCCGCTGAACTGACACCCCTCCCTGAGGGAGGGGAACCGCGGGTTCACCCGGCGCTGAAAAAGGGGCGGGATTGTATTAAATCAATGGGGAATTGGTATAACATCAGTTACTGATAAAAACCTCTGCCTTTTTCCGCCATTTTTTTCAGCAGTTCCGATGGCCTGAATCTTGACCCCTTTTCCGTTTCCAGCCCGGAAAGGATTTCCTTCACCCGCTTTATCCCCAGCCCGTCCGCATAAGAGAAAATTCCGCCCCGGTGTGCGGGAAATCCCAGACCATACACCAGAGCAATATCCAACTGCCCCGCGTCTTTGGACACCCCCTCAGTGATGGCCCGCGCACCTTCATTGACCAGCCGGAGGATCACCTGCTCCAGAATGCTGTCCTGAGAAATATTTTTGGGTTCAATCCGGTTTTCTGCCATATATTCTTTGACTGCGTCCAGAAAAGCCGGATTCAGCGCAGTGCTGTCTGTCCGGTAATCATACCAGCCAAGTCCGTTTTTCCGCCCCATGCCCCCGGTTTTGTAAACGCGTTCCCACAAAGGGCACAGGGGCCAGTTTTCCCCAAATGCTTCGGACAGGCGGCTTCCGGCCATGCAGACCGTATCTGTGCCCATGAGATCGCTCAGGCGAAAAGGCCCCATCGGCAGACCGAACTCGGTCATCACCTTGTCAATGCTGAAAGGATTCACGCCTTCGGCAGCCAGAAAGCAGGCTTCATTGATCAGGGTGAGCAACTGCCGGTACGCAAAACCTCCGGGAACATCATTGAGCACAACCGGAATTTTCCTGATTTTCCGGGCAAATTCCACCGCGGTGGCCACAATGTCATCTGCGGTGAGCCGGGAGCAGCTTATTTCCAGCAGCCTGATTTTTCCTGGCAGATGGAGAAAATGAAGTCCGATGATGCGGGATGGGTCTTCCAGAACAGAGGCAATGCGGCTGATGGACAGAATGGAAGACACAGTGACAAACACCGCATCCGGACGGCAGATCTTTTCCAGATTCCGAAATACCCTGTGTTTGATTTCCATATCCTCCTTGACAGATTCAATAATCATGTCGGCATCACCAAGGTCTTTCAACTGGATGGTTCCGTGCAGGCGTCCGGCAATCCACTGCTCCAGTTTTTTTTCTCTGATCTGTTCCTTTTGCAGGGACTGGTAAATCAGGTTTCGGATTTGGGCAAGTCCTCTTTCCAGGGATTGGGGACTGACACCCAGCACATGAATTTCAAAACCCCTCTGCAGCAGAAGAGCGGCAATGCCTGTGGCCATGACATTGCTGCCCACTATACCGATCTTTCGGATTTTCCTGGCTTTTTCTCCCTTTATGCGGATAAGGGTTCCCGCGTCACGGGTGTGGATGAAAACACGGATCAGGTTTTTGGAAATATCCGAGACAGCGCACTCGCAGAAAAGCGCAGCCTCTGTTTTTATATCGGAAAGAAAATTGATCCCCAATCCTCTTTCCACCGCTTCCACAGCCTTGAACGGAGCGATTTGTCCGGGGAAAGCATGGGAAAGCCGATCTTTGAACAGTGCGGTCATTTCCTTTTTTTCCGCACTGCTCAGCAGCCTGTCAAAGCGTTTTCCGATCGCACGCATACGGAAATTGATCCTGCCGGAGATGAGATGCCGGGCTGCGGTCAGGGATTTGTCCCTCAGATCCTTTGCCTCCGCGAGTTCATCCACAAGTCCCAGAGCCAACGCCTGCTCTGCGGGAATGTCCTGCGCGGAGGTAATCAGGTTCAGAGCGGTTTTCACTCCCACTGCACGGGGAAGCCGCTGGGTTCCGCCCATGCACGGAATCAGACCGAAACGCAGATCCAGCATTCCCAGCCGCAAATCTTTGGATGCAATGCGGTAATGGCAGGCCAAAGCAATTTCCAGACCGCCTCTGGAACAGTGACCGCTGATCATGGCAAGCACAGGTTTGGAACCCTGCTCAATCATGCTGAGAAGCCGGTGGATGTTCATCAGATTGGCGAGGCAGTTGTCCTTATCCCTTATTTTCAGAATGTCTGCTATGTCAATCCCTGCTATGAACTCCCGCCCGGTTCCGGTCAGAACAATGGCCTTCACTGCGCTGTTTGCAAAGGTCTGCGCAAAGGCATCCGACATTTCCTCCACGAAGAGTTCAGACACCTGATTCAGGGGCGGTGGGGATACGGTGAATATCGCGACATCCTGATCCGGAGAGATGCTGAGTGATTTATATCCCATTTTTACCTGCTGTTTTCCCTTTCCGGGGTTGCCATTGTTTCCTTAGGGATTTTCCCAAAAAACATACTGCCCACTGCAGGGGCGACCGGCCGGTCGCCCCTACGAATTACCCATAAAAAACGGGCAGTTTATTTCTGGGAGTTCCCTTATGCAAAAAATTCTCCTCCCCCGGCGGGAGGGAGCCTTAAGAGGAACTCCCAAACAATGAAATACCCACTTTTTGGGGGAATCCGCAGGGGCGACCGGCCGGTCGCCCCTGCAGTGGGCAGTATGTTTTTTGGAAAATCCTTAAGGAAACGGCATTATTCTCAGTCTGTTCATTGATTTTTCAGCCGTCCATTCCCATGCGCTTTTTCAGTTTTTCCAGTTCCTTTTCCGTATTTCTGCTGGTTTGTCGGTTTGCACGAATTTCATTAAAAGAGGGAATTTCCCTGCCCGGTTCGTCTTTGGAGCGGAAGAGCATATAACTTCCCCATTTGAGAAGGGCAAAACAGAACAGGGCAATGAGCAGCAGGGTTCCCACGGTTCCGCCAAAGACAATCCATATCCGGCTTTTCTGAATGGCCAGGGCAATGCCGAAACTGACCACAAGGAGAATCATCAGCGCGTAAAGCCGATCCACGCCGGGCAGACTGCTCCATTGTGCATTTTTTCCCACAATGACAAGGGTGAGGATCATGCAGATGATGGGCAGAAAATACACCGTGAAATTGACCGTGAGCAGGTTCTGGTGGATGAAAAACAGGGAATAGGCCACAAGCACGCACGCACACATTCCCGGCACGCAGACCAGATACACAAAAAAGGAATAAACATAATTCCAGGGCGGATAATTTCCGCTTCCGCGAGCATGAATGCGGCTGATGAGCCATACCAGAATGGGCGGGGAAAAAAACACAGCCAGCAGAATCCGGATGTCGGTCTGTCCGATTTTTGCAATCAATTCCTGCAGGGTCATGGGAATGCCTCATTATCATAATTGTATGATTACTGATGGATATATTTATCAGGTAGGTCGGATTAGGCCGAAAGGCCGTAATCCGACACACCGGATTTTTGTCGGATTACGCTGATGCTAATCCGACCTACAGACTGTGACTGGCCGTGATTCTTCCATCATGTTTATCACAGAAATCACAGTGCAGACAACTCTCCCTGTCTGAACCCTGATTCACCTGATGAAAGGATTTCCATGATGATTCAATCCTGTCAATCCCTTAATCCTGTGAATCACGGTTCAGACAGATGTTCACTGCTGACCTGGGGAGCGCACAAGCCGGAAACCGAAGGACGGGGAGCGGCAGCCGGGCAGGTTGCTGCTCCGGAACGCCGACCGGCAGTTCCCGGCGGAGTAGTCCCATCCGCCCCCGCATGACACGGTCGGAGCCGGTACGGAACCTTCAGGATTTGTCACAGAATCCGCAGAATAATTTCCGTACCAGTCCTGACGCCATTCCCACACATTGCCGTGCATGTCATGCAGTCCCCAGGCATTTGGTCTGCGTTGTGCAACCGGATGTGTGCGACCGCCTGAATTTCTGTCATACCAGGCATAGTGTTCCAATTGTGATTCATCATCCCCAAAGCAGAATCTTGTTTCGCTGCCTGCACGGCACGCATATTCCCACTCGGCCTCTGTGGAAAGCCGGTATCTGCCACCAGTTTTCTGATTCAGTCTGGCAATAAATTTTTGAACATCATCCCATGAAACATTTTCAACAGGGCAGTCATCACATTCTCTGAAACGGGAGGGATTGTTCCCCATGACGGATTTCCACTGTTTCTGTGTCACCTGCGTGGTCCGCATAAAAAAGCCTTTGGTCAAAGTGACTTTGTGCAGACGCTCACCCGAACGCCTGTCCGGTTCATTTTTCGGGCTTCCCATCATAAAGGTTCCCGGAGGAATGAAAAACAACTGTCTCCCCTCCCTTGAGGGAGGGGCCGGGGGAGGGTGAAAACATCATTGATATCCTGCAGTTCCCCCTCCCCTGACCCCTCCCGCCGGGGCAGGGGAATTTCTGAACCGGCGGATTTGACCCACTGCCCTCTCTTTTTAGACGCGGGATAAACAGATTTCAAGCATAAAAATATCTCCCGCCCGGAATACCTGATATTTTTCCCATTATCATTTTCTGTTCTGTTTCAGCAATACTGTTTCATATCTTTTCAATGATGATCAGCGTGATGTCATCATTCGGCGCTGCGTTTTCTGTAAATTCATGCAGCATATTCAGAATATTGTCTTTTAAACTCTGACTGTCAGAGAAGGCCCGTTCTTTCAGAAAATCCAGAAAACGCTCTTTCCCCAGCATATCCCCTTTTGCATTTTCACATTCTGTAAGACCGTCACTGTACAGCAGCAGCCGGTCTGTTCTCTCCATTTTTATGCAGCCCTCTGAAAGGGGAATATGCTCAATGATCCCCAGAGGCATTCCGTGCAAAGCGATCTCTGTAACCCTGCCTTTTGAAATCAGAATGGGAAAGGGCTGTCCCGCATTGGAGATCAGAACCCGGTTTTCTGAAAAAATCAGAAAACATGCTGTAATGAAACGACCTTCGGGCATGACATCGCTGATATCCCGGCTGACTGCCCGCAGATAGTTCTGCGGAGAATCATCCCCTGCCGGAAGGCTTTGCAGCAGTCCCAGAATCCGCATGGAAATCAGCGCGGCAGGAAGCCCGTGTCCGCAGGTATCGGCAAAGAAAAGGCCTGCACCGCGTGTCTTCAGATCCTTTGGATAGAAAAAATCCCCTGAAACAGTGGCAAAGGGACGGTTATGGGTGTGCATGGCAAAGCCCTGTGCCTGCAGGAGTTCAGATGCCTCTTCCTGTCCGGTGAGAAACTTCCGCTGCATGGCCGCTCCCTCATTCAGATCCTCCTGTATCTGCCTCTGCATTTCCAAATTCCGCCGCAAAGCCTGTTCCGCTTTTTCCTTTGCTTTCCGGCTTTCCAAAAGCGCATGACGCAGAGCATCTTCCGTCTCCCTGAGCCGGAGATGCGTTCTGACACGGGCCAGCAGTTCCTCTTTCCGGAAGGGCTTGATGACATAATCCACTGCACCGACAGTGAATCCCTGCACAATGTCTTCGATCTGTGTTTTGGCTGTGAGAAAGATAACCGGTATGTCAAGCGTTTCCGGATTCGCTTTCAGTATGCTGCATACCTGAAACCCGTCCGTTTCCGGCATCATGACATCCAGAAGAATCAGATCCGGCCGGATCTGATCCACCAGTTCCAGGGCGCTGGCCCCGTCTGTGACAAAGGTGGCCTGACAGTAATCTTTCAGAATGTATCTCATAATCTTCAGATTTACAGGTTCATCATCCACCACAAGGATATGCCGTTGACAGCTTTCCATGTTCTTCCCCTTTGTTTTTCGGCTCAGGTATGCCCTGTTGCACTGTTTTGCGTTTTGGCAGAGGAATTTTGGACACTGGTCATTTTTTATTTTGCATTCATGTATTCATGTTCAGAACTGATCAATAGACCTGTTTCAAAAGTCGCTGGCTATCTTTATGTTATCTGGAATCGTAAGCCTTAAAAGTGTACTTTTGAAAGAGGTCTAATGTCTTATACCGATTCGCCATTGATCTGAAACACAGGTTTTCAGAAAAACCGGATTTTTCGGAAAAATCCGGTTTTTTGAACACACGAAAAA
>CAZDIU010000316.1:0-6004 GCA_964505535.1 uncultured Desulfobacterales bacterium
AAAGGATTCTTTCATCTTCATAAATTCTTTTCCAAATAATATTCGGATAGGTTCTCAATTTATAATATAACTCCAAACATTCCCTGATTTTTCCTTTTGATTCTTTTATCTGAACAAAATCTGTTAAAGAAAACAGATAATTCTGTTTCTCCCAATCCTCTCCCCATGATTCCTGTCTGAAATTCGTTTTGAGTAAAGAAAATGTGTTATCAAAATGAAATTCCTGATATATCCAGCCGATGGTTTTCAAAAAACTCCCTGTTTTTGAATAATTGTTATATTGACATGCCTCACGAACTCCCGCGAAATTCATTGCAGCACATTCTGAATAACGGTTTAATCGGTATTCAATGATTGCCAAAGAATAGAGAACAAATAAAATCTGTCTGATGTCATGCAGTTCTCTGTATAATGCCAAAGCCTTTTGAAACTCTTTTCGGGACAGTTCAAGGTCAGTCGGATGATCGGTTCTGAACCATGTATCGGCAAGAGAGTTTCTGTACCATGCTTCTCTGTTTCTGTCCTGCAAGGCAATTGCCGCTTTGATTGCCAGTCTGTTCAAAGCAATTTTTTCTTTCCAAAAACCCAATGTATGAATTGTGGCATTTATACAGTCCATAAATGCAAGAACCGTGTCAAACGCAAGCTGTGCATCGCAGTGCTGCATTGCCGCGCTGATTTTCTGCACAAGGCTTTTGTCTTCGTACAGTTTTTTCTTCAATGTCCCTTCTTTTTTTGCCTGCGTAATGCTATCCAGCAATGCCTGAATTTCTTCTTTGCGCGCAGCATCTGTATGCACATTTTCCGCAAGCAGGTCAGATGCAAATTCCCGCATCAGCGGGTGCAGTTGATATTTGACAATTGCGCTGTCTTCCTGCTTTACCGGCTGAATAAACGAGGCGTTCATCAGGTTTTGAAGGGCATTTCCAATATCTTCTTCCTCTGCCACTGCTGCCAGTTCATATTTCTGAAACAAATCCCGGAAAATTCCGGCATAACGGAAAAGTTTCTGCTCTGTCTCTGACAACTCATTGTATGAAATGGCAAAACAGGTTTTGACGTTCAGGTTTCGTTCTTCCACATCCAAGCCCAGACCGCTGGCATCCAAAAACGCAAGTTTCTGTTTCTGATATGCCATCATCAGGTCATCCAGATTGCTGTTGTGTTCATCCGCACGGGAGGCCACAATGGTGATTGCCAAAGGGAAATTTCCCAAAGCATGGCACAATTCCCTGATTTTGCTGCTTTGCGTTTCATTCACATGGCTGTTTTTCAAATGTCTGACAAACAAAGCGTATGCCTCCTCATCGCTCAGTTTAGGGACATGGAAAATGCTGATATACCGTTTATAAAAAAGCTGTCCTTTATGGATAAAGTTAATCTTTAATCAAAAACGGTATATTGGGAAGTTCCGAGTCCCTTATCAATATCTATGGCATGAATGCCTGGAATTTCGATTCTGCTGGTAATCAGAACAGCCACTTTTCCCCGAAACATTTCAAACACAAAGTGGAAACTCCGCATGTTCTGCTCCACGCTGTCCAGCACCACCAGAACATCTTTTTTGCTCAGGATTTCCGCAAGGTTTTTCAGGGTTTCAATTTTTGCGGCTGTGGCAGGATCGGTAATATCCCTGAGAATTTTTTCCGTCAGAGTTTTCAGATTCTGAATGCCACGTTCAAACTGTATCCACAAAATTCCGTCCTGAAAACAGCGTTTTCCTTCCAGCAAAGGACGGATGTATTCGGGCAAATCCGGGGCTTTGTCCCATGTTTTTCGCAGCAGATGGCAGACTTCGTTTGCAATCGCGGTTTTGCCAATGCCGCCCATGCCTTTTGCGCCGGTAATGGCAAATGCGCGGCCTTTGATCAGTCGTTGGGTAAAGCGGAACACTTCATCCTGTCTGCCCGTGAATCTGGGGTCTCTTTCTTTGGGAACGCTGAAAAATCTGCCGATATCCCCGATGTCGGTTTTCAGTTTCAGGTCTTCTTCGGAAACAGCGGTTTTCCTGCCGATGAGTTGGATAAAATCCTTTTCCGACAGGCCGTTATCCTTTTTATCCAAGCCGATTTTATGGGCAATGGCCTGATATTCATCCTGATATTCTTTATACAAGGCTTGGGTGCGCTCAATCCGTTTTCTGATAAGATTTCGCTTTTCAGGGTCTTTTGCCTGTTCGAGTTCGCTGTTCAAATTTTCAAGCCGGTCAATCAGGTCCCAGCTTCTCAGCTTTAAAAATTCGGCCTGTTCTTTATCATATTCGTTCATAATTGCGAACCTCTGAAAAATGTTTCAATAAAGTATTGATCTGTTTTAAAAAATTTCTGATTTCAATCAGTATCTTTTCGAGAAGGCTTATTTTTTTCGGATCATCAGCCATATCAAGCTCATCCTCGACCCGTATTCTTGTCTGTCTGATTTGTTCTTTCTGCTGAATCAATGAGTATTCATCTTCCTCATAAATACAGCAAGCTATGTGATGATTGATGTGGCATTGTCTGAATCGTTTCATGCACGCCTGATACGAGAATGCAATTTCATTCTTGCGGAGATGTTGTTCCGAAAGAGGAACGATGCCCTTTTCAATATCCCTGTCTAAATCCTTGAACCTTGCAATAATCATTTGCGCCGAATCTTTAAAATCAGGATATGGCTTACACATTTTGAAAAATTCCTCATAAGCCCTTTCGTAATCCTTTACAAACCACGCTTCGATTTTTTCAACCTGTATGATAATATCTTCCATTCTCAACTCCTATCGTTCGTTGTCTGAACCATGATTCACAGGATTAAGGGATTGCCATGATTTTAACAGGCCAAAATGAATCATGAAAATCCTTTCATCAGGCAAATCATGGTTCAGACAGCATTGCTTTCTCAAGCAGATCAATCAATTCCACGATACGCAGAAGCATTCCGGGTACAACCTGTCCCTCGTCTCCGACATGAATGTGATGCGGAAAATTTGCCAATTCAGGAAAATGTTTGGCATTGTCCCACCGTTTGACAAGTTTTTTCTGTGAACCATCCATCCATTGGTAACGATATTCTGTTGTCATACATATTTCTGATATAACAATAAAATATTCTGAAACCTCAAGAAAATCGCCATTGATAAGTGACATACGGGCGCGGAAATAACCGCTGTCAGGTGACTCCCTTTCGGTAACAATCTTCACAGAATTTATAATTTCGGACATCAGAAATTTACTTCTGATATCATTAAGATAATCTTTTATTATATTTTTCATGCTGACTTAAACTCAAGACTGGCAAGACGTTTGCGTACAGACTGATACATATCATAAAACGCGCTCCATTCAAAAAAATCAGCATCATCTCCCAATTCACCTTTCTGAAAACGGGAATAAAAAATATCAGATGCCATTTTGTATTTTTTTTCAAATGTCTGAATATGATTTTGAATATCTGTCAGTTCAGCAGCAGCTTTGTCACGCTCTGAGATGATAATTTTATCCAAAATCCGTTCTATGACATCGTTGTAATAGCCGGATCGGAAAATAGTTTCAAGTGCCTGAATTTTATCAAATATATTCACATGTGTTGTCATCTTTCATATTCTCCCTGTTTTTCAAAAAAATGGTTTACAGATTTTCCTCTTTAAACCGCTTCAGGCACATCAGAAAACCGTTACCGATCTGCTGCCGGGCAATTGCCTGATCCTCATGCCGGAGAATTCCCTGCATAATTTGTTTCTCCAGATCATTGAATCTTGCCAAAAAAGAGACTGCCCGATCTCTGTAAGCCGGATGGGAAGCACACAGGTCTTTGAATTTTCTGTATGCCTCCAAAAATTCTGCCCTTTCATAAAGCCTTTCGATTTCAGATACCTTATTTTCCAAATCTCTGTCAATCCTTTTCATGGAACTGTCCTGCTCCGGAATTTTCAATTTGAAATCTCCCTGTTTTTCTATGCTTTTCAATATCCGCGTGAAACCATCCTGATAGGACGAAAACAGATCAACCGCTTTCAGGCTTTCCAGACGGGGTTCGTATATTTCACAGTCATCTGTGCGCACAGGAATCAGAAATATGCTGTCAACCGGATATTCATCAAACACATCCAGAGCAGTTTTCAGTTCTTTGTGAACAAAACCTCTTTTGGAAACTGCATGGGATGAAAGCAGGGCAATGACACAGGCACTGGTGCGGATGTTTTTCCGTACAATCACATCAGCATTTTCCCCCGCATCAAGGTCTTCGCTTTCCATCCATACCGTCAATCCCTTATTTTTCAGATCATCATACAGCCTTTTTGCAAAAGGTTTATCCTCTTTGGCAGCAATGATATAAATCTGATTTGCCTCATTTTTCTTTGTCATTTGCAAGTCCTCCTGTTTTCAATTTTTTCACGGTGCAAACCTGTTAAAAATGCCGAAAGTATCAGCCGAGCCTCTGCCCGAAATCCTCCGGAATCATCATCAAACCAAATTTTAAGAGATGCTGATTTTTAAGATTCTGCCTGTATGTATCACATTGTTTCCGGATAAAAAACAGAAAATTTTTCCCGCATAATCAGGCAAAAAAGGTTTTTGTCTGTTGTTTGTCTTGTCATCCGGATCAATTCAGGGTATATTTCTGTATAAGGGAAAGGAGGAAGCCATGAGAAAACATTTCGGCAAATCCATGACAAACCTGGGCAGGTTTTCAGAAAAAAATACTGCTCTGATGCAGAAAGTGAAATCTGCAATTCATTCCTCAGTGCCGGGTGCAAGTGTCATTCTTTACGGTTCCCGTGCCAGAGGGGATGCCAGACCCGATTCAGACTGGGATTTTATGATTCTGACCGATGGCTCCCGAACTTCGGAACTGGAAGAACTGTGCAGAAACATTCTGTATGACATTGAACTGGAAACAGATACGGTCATCAGCAGCATCATTCGCTCAAAAGAGGAATGGAATTCAGAGCGGTATAAATATATTCCTATTAAAATACGGGTGGATGAAGAAGGAATGATGATTTGAAAAAAGATTTTTATGGTGATTTGTCTGCATACAGAATTTCCAGATCAAAGGAGACGTTTGAAGAAGCGTTGATCATGCAGCGTGAAGAACACTGGAATGCATGTATGAACCGGTCTGTATTATGCTGCATTTTATGCTGTATCAGCACTTCTGGCCAAGTATGGCATGAGTTCCGGAAAACATACCGGAGTCAAATCACTCTTCAATCAGCATTTTGTGAAGATCGGAAAAATTTCAAAAAATGACGGGAGATTGTATAATTTTCTGTTTGAAAGCAGGCAGGAGGGGGATTATATGGATTTTGCTGTTTTTGACAAAGATGCAGTTGAACCGAAAATCGAAGAGGTAAGGAATTTTCTTTCAAGGATATATGATCTTGTCCGGGATGAACAGGCAAGCCTTTTTAATCTGTGACATTTTCAGAAAATTGATTTTTCCCATTATTTTATTTGTTTCTGAGAGGATCTATGAAAAAACGCGCTTTGATTACCGGCATTACCGGCCAGGATGGTGCATATCTGGCTGATTTTCTTTTGCGAAAAGACTATGAGGTTCATGGCATCAAACGCAGATCATCTTCCTTCAATACCGCGCGCGTGGATCATCTGTACCGGGATCCGCATGAGGAGAGTGTGGGATTTTTCATGCACTACGGCGATCTCACAGACGCGACCAACCTGATCCGCATCATTCAGGAAGTGCAGCCTGATGAGATTTACAATCTCGCGGCCCAGAGCCATGTCAAGGTTTCCTTTGAAACACCGGAATATACTGCCAATTCTGATGCATTGGGAACCCTGCGCCTGCTGGAGGCCATCCGCATTCTGAAGCTGGAGCAGAAAACACGGTTTTATCAGGCTTCCACCAGTGAAATGTACGGCAAGGTGCAGGAAATTCCCCAAAGGGAAACCACGCCCTTTTATCCCCGCAGCCCTTACGGAGCAGCCAAAGTTTGTGGATACTGGATTACCGTCAATTACCGGGAATCATACGGCATGTTTGCCAGCAACGGGATTTT
>CAZDIU010000317.1:0-5958 GCA_964505535.1 uncultured Desulfobacterales bacterium
GTTTTTCTGAGAAATATGCAGAAAATATTATATAACTTCAATGGCGATTTGGTATGAGTCCATCCGCATGCCGGTGTGTTTGAAAATAAGCGCGGGAAACAAAAAAGCCGTCTGTTCCCATATGGGAACAGACGGCTGTTAACTACCTGATTTCAGATAAAAATAATCCGCTTAAGATTATCCTTCCAGAGCTTCGGTCATGGCAGGCAGGAACTCCAGCATGTCTGTCACAACACCCACATCCGCAAGCTGGAAAATCGGGGCCTTGGGGTTTTTGTTGATGGCCACAATAAAGGGCGATCCCTTGATGCCGCCCATGTGCTGGAAGGAACCGCTGATGCCGCATGCCATATAGACCTTCGGGCTGACGGTCTGGCCGGAAGTTCCCACCTGACGGGCTTTTTCCAGCCATTTGGCATCCACGATGGGACGGGAGCAGGAAACATCCGCGCCCATGGCCTTTGCCAGATCATGAACGATTTCCAGATTGTCCTGTTCGCCGACACCGCGTCCCACAGAAACCAGTACCTCGGATTTGGTGATGTCCACATCGCCGACTTCGGCTTCCACCACTTCCAGAAAACCGCGTTTGCTGCTCAGATCGCCTGCACTGCCGGATTTGTCCGCCACTGCTCCGCCCGCGGCAGGAAGGGCTTCCTCAGACTGAAAGGCACCGCCCCGCAGGGTAATCACAGCGCCGCCGGAAATGTCCACGCTGACATGGGTGCTGACCATGCCGCTGAATTCCTGGCGAACCAGTTTCAGAGTGGTGCCCTCTGCACCGTCAATTCCTGTCACATCGGCTGCATAAGCCGCATCCAGTTTCACAGACAGGCCGGGACCCAGATCCATGCCAAAGGTGTTGTGGGGAATCAGAATCACAGAACCTTTGGGAACAATGTTCACCAGGGCTTTGCGCACAACCTCGGCATTGGGATAGGCCAGCGCGGCATTGTCAATCTTCCACACTTCTTTGTACATCGCGGCAGCCTGTGTGCAGACCGCATCAATGCCGGAACCCGTGACAATGGCGGTCACAGCGGCAGCGGCATCAATCTTTTTCGCGGCAAGGGCCAGTTCTTTGGCAGAATCATCCACCGCACCGTTTTTATGGACAATGTATGCAAATATCTGAGCCATTATTTCAGCCCTCCTTTGGCTTTGAGCATTTCAATGAGTTTGGCAATGATTTCATCGGTGCTGCCTTCCAGAATTTCCGCACCCGCGCCCATATCAGGCACAAAATAATCAACGCGTTTGACTTTTGCGGCTGCTTCGCCCACGGCGCTGACGCCCAGATCGCCTGCGCCGTGAACCGGAATGTCTATGGAAGCCACTTTGCGGATGCCGCGGATGCCCACATAACGGGGTTCATTGATACCGGTCTGGATGGAAAGCACGCAGGGCATTTCAATTTCATTGAATTCCTGATTGCCGCCCTCGATTTCACGGCCCACTTTCAGTTTGTCGCCATTGACTTCGATTTTGTTGACCAGAGAGGCATAGGGCAGATCCAGCATGGCCGCGAGCATACCGCCCACCTGACCGGCGCCGTCATCAGCCTGTGCGCCGGTCAGGATCAGGTCATATTTGCCTTTTTCAATTTCGGCTTTCAGAATGGTGGCAATGCCTTTGCCGTCAGAGCCTTCAAACGCGTCATCAGACAGGAGAATGCCTTTGTCCGCGCCCATGGCCATTTCCCGTCTCAGCACTTCCTCAGCTTCACTGTCGCCCACAGTGACAACCGTGACGGTTCCGCCCACTTTGTCGCGAATCTGAATGGCCTCTTCCACAGCATAGTTGTCCCATTCATTCACGGAATAGACCAGATCATCTCTTTCGATATCCGAGCCGTTGCTGCTGACCGCGATTTCATTTTCAGAGGTATCGGGAACCCTCTTTACGCATACCAGAATCTCCATGAAATTCCTCCTCTTTTCAGTGAACAGTTTGCAGTGAACAGTTGGCAGTAAACAGTTATCAGCAGACAGTTGTGCCATCTGTTCACTGACAACCGTTTATGTTTTCTGGTCACCGCTTGTTATTCACTGTTCACCGTTTATTATTTGTTGTTTAAAATTGTCTGTTCACTGTTTCCTGATAACTGATAACTGTTCACTGAATATGTCTTTCAATCAGTTCCACCAGATCAATGGCCTCCATCTGGCCTTCCAGGCCGCTGGTTTTGATCGCGTCTTCCATGTTGACCATGCAGAAGGGGCAGGCTGTGACAATCACATTGGCTCCGGCCTGTTTTGCCATTTCCACCCGAAGCTGTCCCATGCGCTGTTCCTCCACCGGTTCGTAGAAGAGCATCAGACCGCCGCCGCCGCAGCAGAAGGATCGATCACGGGATTTTGTCATTTCCACCCGTTTCATGCCCGGAATGGCATCCAGCACATCTCTGGGAATGTCATACATGCCGTTGTGACGTCCCAGATAGCAGGGATCATGATAGGTGTAAATTTTGGTTCCGTCCCCGTTTTTCAGGCGGATTTTCCCGGATTTCACTGCCTCCGCGATGTATTCGCTGATGTGGAAAACCGGAGGCAGTCCTTTGTAATCCTTTTTCAGGGCATTGTAGGCATGGGGATCAGCCGTGACAATGCGTTTGGCACCGGATTCTTTGATGTTTTCCGTGTTTTCCTCTTTCAGGGTCTGGAAAAGCATTTCCTCACCGAAACGCCGGACTTCATGACCGCTGTCTTTTTCCAGTTTGCCCAGAACCGCGAAGTCTGTGCCTGCTGCTTTCAGCACTTTTGCAGTGGATTTGGTGATCCCCTGAATCCGGTCATCATAGGAGGAAATGCTGTCCACAAAGAACAGGGTTTCGGCGGTTTCGCCCTTTTCCACCAGTTTGACCGGGCATTCGGCCCTGAATTCCTTGTCAGCAGCCCAGTCTGCCCGTTTCTTTTCCATCTTGCCCCAGGGATTGCCGCGTTTTTCAATCGCGCTCAGGGGTTTCTGCAGCGACTGGGGAACTCTTCCCTCTTCCACCATGCCCCGGCGCATATCCACCATTTTGTCAATGTATTCAATGGTGATCGGACATTCTTCCTCGCACGCGCCGCAGGTGGTGCAGGACCAGATTTCATCCTCTTCGTAAATTCCGCCAATCAGGGGTTCGGATTCCTTGAAATTTCCCTTCAGGGGATAATGGCTGAACGCATAATCCCTGGCCTTGATGGTGATAAAGCGCGGGGACAGGGGACGGCCCACAGCGTTGGCCGGACACTGATCTGAACAGCGGCCGCAGTCTGCGCAGGAATAGAAATCCAGCATGTGCTTCCAGGTGAAGTCCTCAAATTTTTTCACACCAAAGGATTCCAGGGTATCCAGTTTGTCGTCTTCCACGCCCCATTTCACGGGTTTGATCGTGCCTTTGTCCAGTTTCATGAACCAGACATTGAAAATGGAGGTGATGACATGGAAATGCTTGCCCATGGGCAGGAAACAGAGAAAGGAGAAAAAGATCAGATCATGAACATAATAGGCAGCCACATGAATCACCTGAAGGGCTTTCAGGGAGGCCACAGACAGAAGCATCTTGAAAATCCATGCCAGACTGAAGGGAGCCAGAAATTCGGCATGAAGGCCCTTCTGCACAGCCGCGGCAGCCAGGCTGGCCTCGAACAGGCTTTCGGAAAGAATCAGACCGCAGATCATGGCCAGAACAAAAAGGGCCTCATTGGTGTGATCCTTGCCGTATTTTTCCGGCACGGCATAACGTTTGGGTTTCACAATGGCTCTTCTGTAGGCGGCGATGCAGCAGGCCACCAGCACCATCGTGGCGGCATAATCTTTCAGGAAATTGTAGATATGTCCCAGAGTTCCGCCGAATCCGGGCATGACAAAATCCTGGGAAATGCCGATGATGACCAGCGAGGCTGATCTCACCGAGAGAATAAGAAAACCGGCAAACAGCATGATGTGCACAATGCCGGCTGTCCGGTACCTGGGCTGTTTCCACTGGGCCAGCCAGAATTTGAGCAGAGCCCATGCCCGTTCCCGAATCCGGTTGAAACGGAAATCCGGATTGGCAAACACCAGGGGCGCCACCCGTTTGGCCATAATATAGGTGAACAGCGCCACACCGATCACCGGAATCAGAACGGAAAAAATCACTGTGGGAATGCCAAGAATCGAAGCCTTGGCCGGAGCGATCAAAGCAGGTTCCATTTTTTACTTTCCATCTCCTTTCATTTGGGTTATATGTTAAAAATGAAAAAATGAATGAATGTTCATTCATTTCTCTACACAGACTTCTTCTCCCTGTCAAGAGAAAAAAAAATTTTTTTCAGAACCTCCTCTGACATTGGGATAAGCAGAAATTGTCAGGTGAAAATCCAGCAGTTCTGCGGCATAATAACGTATTAAACATATTCTTATAACACGCATCTGAAAATTTTTCAACCCCATTTTCCTGCCATCCCCAGATTTTTTTTGGATTCTGAAAAAAAAGATTGACATTCGGAAAATAATAAATGAATATCCATTCATTTATTCTGAACCTGAGATTTTGCATTTTTTCAGATCAATTATCTGTTTTTAAATTGTTTTTTTAAAAAACAGTCCTGTTTTTGTGCTGAAACATTATTCACTGATGCCGCGCAGTCCTTCTGAAAATCAGGCGGTTATTCAGATTCTCCGTCATACCGGGGAAAGCCGGTATGACGGTCATGCGTAAAACATCAGTTATTCATCATCTGTCCCTGTGAATTTTTCACATCTCCTCTTTCCGGGCAGAAAATGAAAGAAATGCTTGTAGATCTGCTGCATACTTACTATAAAAAGAGATACGATGAAAAAGGATGCCGGGGAGACCCGCAATCTGAATGAGCGCTCAATCATATACCGTACAGACTTTTCCTGTCAAGTGTTTTATGGACAGATCCGGAAAAAACGGATATTGTCGGCATACGAAAGTTTTTTCCGGATTCCGGTTCCAATGGCGAATTTCCGAGCGGGAAGGCAGGTGAACGCCTTCTGCCGATTTATATATAATTTCAAATTTTACAAGGAGTTTTCATCACATGGACAAGATCACCTATCAGGACAAACCCTGGCTGGCCCATTATGAAAAACATGTTCAGTCCAGTCTGACGTATGAAGAAACCTGTCTTCCGGCTTTTCTGGACAGATCCGCAGAAAAATATCCGGATGTCCCGGCTCTGATTTTCCAGGGATACAGACTCAGTTTCCGCGGGCTTCAGGACATGGTCAACCGTTTTGCCGCGTGTCTGCATGACTTTGGCGTGCGCAAAGGCGACAGTGTAGCGATTCTGCTGCCCAATCTCATTCCCTGTGTGGCAGCCTATTACGCGATCATGAAAATCGGCGGGGTTGCGGTCATGAACAATCCCCTGTATTCGGATCGGGAACTGGAACACCAGTTCAATGACTCTGCCTCAAAGGTGCTGATCACACTGGATCTGCTGGGAAACCGCATGATTGATCTGCGTCCCAAAACCAAAGTTAAGCACATTGTTTACACTTCCATCGGCGATTATCTGCCCTTTCCCAAAAACCTGCTCTTTCCCTTTGTGGGAAAAAAGAAAAAGATGCTCGCAGATGTCAAGGCAGCGGAAAATGTATACAAATGGAAGGAAGTGATTGCCAAATATCCGCCCAATCCGCCCCAGACAGACATTGGTTTTGAAGACGTGGCCATGTATCAGTACACCGGCGGCACGACCGGCGTTTCCAAGGGTGTGATGCTCACCCATGCCAATCTGAGTCAGCAGGTGCAGCAGATTGCCGGGTGGTTTCCCACCTTTGGCACAGGCGGCGAGATTCTGCTGGGTGCTTTGCCGTTCTTTCATGTGTTCGGGCTTTCCACAGCCATGAATCTGTCCGTTTTCATGGGATGGACCAATATTCTCATTCCCAAACCCCAGCCTGACCCCCTGCTGGAGGCCATTTCCAAATTCAGACCCACTTTCGCTCCCCTGGTTCCCA
>CAZDIU010000318.1:0-5942 GCA_964505535.1 uncultured Desulfobacterales bacterium
GCATTGGGGCAGAGCCCCGCAACGAGAGCAAAGGGGGAAACCGGACGGAGAACTTGACGGAGAACTTAACAGCCCTGCTTTCGTAAAGGGGGATTAAGGGGGATTTTCCGGTCGGATGCAGAAAAAATCCCCCCTGCCCCCTTTTACAAAAGGGGGGAGAACAGCCTTTTCAAACACCCTCTTAACGAATTAATTCCTTTTGGTATTTAATCGTTTTATCTGCCTACATGCTTCCGTAGCTGTGCAGTCCCGGCAGCAGATTCACACCGAAATAGGTGAACAGAACCGCGCCGAATCCGGCAATGGCAAAAACCGCTGCCCGGCGTCCCTGCCATCCGAGCATGAGACGGGCATGGAGCAGGGTGGCATAGATGAACCAGGTGATGAGAGACCAGGTTTCCTTCGGGTCCCATCCCCAGTACCGTCCCCATGCGGAATTGGCCCACACCGCTCCCGTAATAATGCCTGCGGTCAGAAACAGAAATCCCAGCATGACCATCTGATGGGTCAGTTCGTCCAGCATGCGGGATTCCGGAATTTTTGACCAAAGCGATTCATTTCCTTCTATTTTCTCTTTCCTGATGAGGAACATGATGCTGAGTCCGAAAGCCACGGCAAAAGCCGCATAACCGATAAAGCAGGTGATGACATGCGCGATAAGCCAGTTGCTTTTCAGCGCGGGCAGAAGGGGCTGAATCCGGTCGCTGATATTGGGGGAAAGAGAGGCATAGGCCATTGCAAGAAAAGCCAGGGGCATGGCAAATGCGCCGATGGAGCGGTGTCCGTATTTCTTTTCCACCGCCAGATACAGCACTGCAATGGCAAGGGCAAAGAAAACCAGGGATTCATACAGATTGGACAGGGGCGCATGGCCGATTCCCATCCGATATGATTCTGCCCAGCGAAACCCGAACCCCGCAAGATTGCCCAAAACACCCGCGAGTGCTGCGACAAAGGCAGAGCGTCCCAGAATATTTTTATGAAATATCCAGTCCGCAATATACAGAAACGCGGCCAGTCCATAGACAAAGGTGGTTATCGAAAGGATCAGAGAACTGTTCATTGACGCCTCATTTCTGTCCGCCCAATGCGGCGGTTATCTGCTGAATCCGGCGTTCAAATCCCACCGGGTTCCGGTTGCTGTTTCCATAGACTTTTACCGTACTGCTGTGCGGGCTTTGCATGACTTCCACCGCGATTTTCTGATGCGCCGTGAAAAAGCTCACATAACAGCCCAGAATCAGAAGGATAAACCCGGCATACACCAGCGGAACCCCCGGATCGCGGGTGACCTGAAGACCGGTATAATAGGAATGCTCATGCTCCTCCACAGCCGCAATCCATTCCCCTTTCCGCATTCTGTCATAGGACGGAAAGCGCATGGGCAGGATCACCTCTGCGGGTTCGCTGTCAGGACTTTCAAGAACCCCGATGGCGGTTTCCCCCACATCCGAACCCCGCAGCCGGTAACTGTTTTGGATTTCCCTGAGATAAAAGCGTAAATCCGTGCCGGGAATATCCGCACGTTCACCAATGGAGATTTTCTGACGAACCGCGTCTCCGGAATCCCGGCGCGTAAAACGCAGGATCAGGTCTTTCGGGGGCAGGCTTCCGTAACTGGACTGAAAAAAATTGACGCCCTTATAGCGCAGCGGATCGTTGACAATAATATCCTTTTGGGCAACGGTTTTTCCGTTTTCCGTGATCTGCAGCCGGGACCGGTATTCTTTGGGCGCGCCCGAATCATAGAAACTGACGTCAAAATCCTCACACCGGACTTCAAAACCCAGGGGAATGACCGCATTGCTGTTCTGCAATCGGATACGGTCAACGCTCTCGCCTTCGGCAATATTGACATATCCGTCAAAACCGGACAGGGAACCGATCAGGGCTCCGGCAAGAAGAATGATGACGCTCAGATGAACCCCGGTAACGCCGAGCCTTGTCCATCGGCCTTTTTCCGCCACAATGCGGAAACCGTTGGCATGGGTATCAACCCAATGGCGGCGGAACTGTCTGCGGATACAGGTTTCATACACGGTTCTGAGTTCCTCCGGGTTCCGGGAGTCGCTGAACTCCTGCATATTCTGCCCGGGCCGGACAGACGGAGCTTCTGTTTTGCCGGGAAACACCGTTTTCCAAACGACAGGGAAGCGTCTGAGGGTGCAGACCGTGATATTGGCGGTCAGCAGTATAATCAGGCTGCGGAACCACCAGGAATGATACATATCCGTCAGATCGAACACATAGAGAAGCCGGTATGCGGTTTCTCCGTACTGCCGGATATAATCTCCGGGGCCTCCGCCCTGGGGAATCAGGGTTCCGATAACGGAAGTCGCGGCCAGCAGCAGCAGAACCGCCACGGTCAGCCGGACAGAGGCCAGAAATTTCCACAGGGGGAAATCCTTATTATTTTCCTGCGTCATTGCCTGTTTTTCCCCCCTCATTTTTATGCCCCTCTTTGTAATGCCGCACCAGTTCATCTACGGTCTGACCGTCTCCGAATGTGGCAAGCGGATTGATTTCGAGCAGTTGTTCCCAAGCCGCAATCGCGCCCGGTTCATCCTTGAGATCATGGAGCAGAACAATGCCCTTGTTCATCCTGGAAACTTCGTGTTTCGGATCAACGGACATGGCTTTGCTGAACATCTCAACTGCTTTCTGCGGTTCTTTGTTTCTGCGGTGCATGACGCCCAGATCGGTCAGCACATCGGGATTGTCCGGCGCGAGGGACAGCGATTTTTCATACGCATAAATGGCCTTCTGAAACTGGTCGCTGTCAAAATACGCATTGCCCAGCCGCGTCCAGGCATCCGCATTCTGGGGATTTTTAACGGTTTCGTCTTCCAGAGCCTGAAACATCCGGGCAGGCACTTGTTTTGAAGCTCCCTGTGAAGCTTCCTGATTTCCGCCCGGCCGGGGGACGGTTTTCATCACGCCAAAAACGGTTCCGCCGATAAAACCGATTACCAGCATGGCAATGGAAATCAGTATGGCTGTATGCAAACTGATGACAGAATGCTTATCCGCAGGCGCGTTTGCCTGCGCTGTTTTCTCTTTTTTGCTCATATAAATCCTGCTTTTCCTTTCCTGCAGTCTGTTTACGGAGATTATAAAATCCGGACAGATGAAAATTCTGTTTTAAGCCACGAATCACACGAATAAAATGTATCCCTGATGTCCGGCATAAGCGGACACTGCGGATTGTGAATCAGGTCTTTAACAGAGAAAGGAGCATTTGACAATAAAGGCGGGAATCTCTGCTTCCGGAAAAGGATGCGGAAGAAACAGCATGAATTTCAGGACAGAACAGGGCGGAATATCGGTCTGTTGCGGTATCTGTTGAGAAAAGAATGCCCATGTCCTGCCGGAAAGCATTCTTTCCGTCCGGAAATCGTAAGAATCCGTCCGGGCAAACAGCCGAATGCCATAAGGTCGGCAGGACGTATTTTTGCAGGGTCTTGAATGGTGCGGGGCATCTGTCTCATGACAGCCCGGATTCCATGAACAGGCGCTTACAGCAGCGCACACCTGATCCGAATTGGAACTCAGCAGCAGAAATATGGCAATCAATATTCTCAACATCCCCTGAACCCTGTCTTCCTTATCTTCATCATCTTCTTCTTTCGGTGTATATCTCTTATCCGTTCAGATGGGATTTCATCCCCGCATTTTTCTGCTGTTCCATCCGTTTGATCAATTTTTGATCAATTTTCCATTAACTTCTGAACTGTTCTCTCTGACCGGGGCCGTAACAGACCTCGAAAACCGGCACTCAATGCCGCTGAAGAGCTTTCTGCACCTTTTTGGCAAGATTTCCCTGAATAAAAGACAAAGCCTCTTCCGTGTTATCATCCAGCGCGATTGCCAGAATCTGCTGCACCTCGTCAGATTCAAATTCCACAGATATTTTTTTCAGCCGCATTTCAGACACTCCCCGCAGAAATTTACAGAATATCCTCAAGAATCCTGACCACGCTCTGAACACTTGGCACACATACCCTGCTGAGCAGATCATTTTCCTTAAACTGCCTCTGGCCCTCTTCTGTGGTCAGTTCACAGCCGCTGAGCAGTTGCCGGCAGATCACAGTGCCGTGTTTTTCCGCAAAGCGATCCATGAGTTCCCGCGTTTTTCTGTAAGTCAGTTCCATTGCTGTCCGATCCTCTTTTTCTCCGCGACCGTATTTTGCGCCGATCACAATGATCCCGCCGGACACAGCACCGCAGATTTCCTCTTTTCTGCCCATTCCCGCGCCGAATCCGCAGGCCATTTTCAGGGCCATGTTTTTTTCAAATCCCAGATCATCGCAGAAAGAGTAAAACACTGCCTGCGCACAGTTGTAACCTTCCAGAAACTTTGCAGCAGCCAAATCAGATTTTGTCTGCATTCATGCTCCTTTCCTTTGCAGTCCGGTTCAGATAAAGAAATGTATTTCTTTCTGTATGTATTCGATGAGTTTGCTTTCCTCATGCAGAAGTTCCCACACCTGATCCAGCCGTTTCCATTCTTTTTCTTTTCCCTTTTTCTTTTTTGAAATCACCACAGACTGAAAAGACAGGCTGTAATCTTTTACAAAATGTTCGTGATCCGCCTCGTCCAGATTGACTGCGATGAAATAGAGTTTTCCGTCCTTCAGTTCTGTTTCAAACCCGGAAAGCACGGCTTCACGGGTGAGTTCTTCCAGCAGCAGGCAGGACGGGCAGCGGAGGGTTCTGTGGAAATAATAAACCGTGACACTGTTTCCGTGGACAGTCTCCGCACGGGATAAACCGTCACCGGAAATAAATATCAGAAAGACAATCAGCATGATAATATTCTTCAGACATTTCATAGTATGAGACAGTCCATAGCGTATTAAAAATATAATAAGCGGACAGACAATCTGTCTGTCCGCTTCTGTTGCGCTTTATACAGTTATAAAGACGCGTCCTTATCTGACGGAGTGTTCTGATACTGTCCGTGATGCCCTCTCATAAAACCGGAGCCGCCCATAGGACAGTCTGCCAGTTCCGGACTGATCTTTTTCAGATTTTCCTGAAACTGAACTCTTTTCTCATCCATTTGGGAATGAAGAACCGAAATCTCGTTTTCCAGTGCGGAAATTTTTTCATCGTCAGCCGGAGATTTGGACATCTCGGTTCTGAGTTCCATATGCTTTTCCCGAATCTGTGTCCGAATCGGTTCAAGAGCGTTCCGGAACGCGTTTCTCTCCGCATTCACCTTTTCCATATCTTCCGCGCTCAGGTTCTGCATTGCAGCACATTCTTTTCCCATACCGGGGCCATGATGCATTCCGCTGCCTGCAAAAGCCCATGTTCCGACTCCCACAAAAGCAACTGTCAGCACAGCCATTACCAGTTTCTTCATAAAAATCTCCTTCGTTATTGGGAAATATTCCCGTTTCTGCCCCTGCAACTCTTCAGCAAAGGTCTGTCTGGGAGTACAGTCGCATTTCCTGTCTGTTTGGTTACATTTTTTTTGCAGGGGGGGGGGAAAATCCTGTGTGTAACCTTATGCAGTGTTTACCCTTCTTTTTCACGGTTTGCTTTGCACACCCGCAGGTGTAAGAATGTTTCCCAGCACAGGAATTTCAATCACAGGACGTATTTTGCTGTCCGTATCCATATAAATCACATCACTGTAACGGCCTTTCTGCTGTGCTGTGTTTTCAATGGTCAGCACATACATGGATTTTTCAGAATCCTTCTGTTCTTCCATGCGAAAGGTGATGAATCTTCCGTCTCCGGCACGAGTACCGAGAATTTTGAAAGGATACTTCTGCTGGGGAACAATCCGGATTTGTGTTTTCAGCGGTGTTCCCACTGCCCCGACCATCATTGCCCGCGTGGGTGCAATATCCGCGAATTTTTCCACAGTTCCTGTAACCCGTATCTGCAACTGGGGATTTTTTCTGTCATTGGTGTAAATCCAGACCGTTTCC
>CAZDIU010000319.1:0-5935 GCA_964505535.1 uncultured Desulfobacterales bacterium
GAATGCGGTGGACGTGCTTCCGAACACAACTTTTCCGTCTTTCACCTTTGCATAGGTGGCCGGAACACCAGACGCAGCTTCCGGGCTCAGCGTCAGCCCCTGGGCCTCGAGAATCGCATTGATGGTATCCGGGCTGTATGCGGTGATGGGTTTCATGATTTTACCGGATGCTTCCGGTGTCAGTTCAAGGGCAAACGCGGGCAGACTCACGCACAGAGCCGCACACAGCAACACAATAATTTTTTTCATCTTTCCTCCTTTTGATTTACATCGATTTTTCATCTTCTCATCAGATTATAAAATTAAAACAGACAAATAAACCAAAATCACCTCCTTCCGGATGTATTTTATAGAATAAAACGTAACATCAGGCAAGCCGAAAGCTTGGGATACCTGCCGGAAATTTGTATCATGAATCCTCTTTCCGGGCGGTTTCCTGCAAATCTGCCGCTGCTTTGTGCTGAGATTTCAGATAAACCCTGAGCCGCCACATCTGAACCTGCAAATTCAGCCATTCCCTTTTACTGACCAAAAGGCAGTTTTTTCAGGAAATTTTCTATCTTGTCCTCCACTTTGCGGGAAGGTTTTTCTTCGGTCTCCTCTTTCTTATCCTTTTTCTTTTCAGGTTTCAATATCTGATCCACAGCCTCACTGATCCCCTTTTTGGGATCTCTGAGGATTTCCTTTACCGTATCCTCGGGCACCTGACGGATTATTCCCAGCAGGTCAGGTCGGAATTCCGGTTTGGAAAATGTGCCGCCCACCAGCACAGGAACCATGATCCCTTTTTGCGGGTGTGAAAATCCTTTGGCTGTGACACTTGCAACAAATTTGGGGGTTATCCGGAAATCCAGCGTTTCCCTGTTCAGATCCGCAGTTCCCTGTCCTTCTGCCCGGAGAAAAGGGGATACCAGCGAAGTCCTGGACACATTCACCACACCGCTGCGGATATCAAACAGGGTTTCAAACTCTGAAAAATCGGTGCGTCCGCTGCCCTTCTCCGCTCCCCTGAGAAGACCGGTTTCAAAGGCCTGATCAATATTCCTGACCATTGCTGTCAGATCAATTCCCCGGATGGCGCCGTCTGTAAAAAGAAGGGTTCCGTTTCCGTTCAGACTCTGGCGAATCTGTTCGGGCCGGTCGCCTTTCATGCTCACAGAAAGCCGGGCCCGGGTTTTTCCTTCCAGAAAATCCCTGTGCACCGTATCCCGGAGCAGCGGATTGATCTGAATGCCTTCCGCGTTCAGGGAAATTTCACTGACAGGCGCATTCCCCCGGAAATCAGCCGTGCCTTTCAGAGCCAAATTTCCCCCGTAAAGACCGGCTGTCAGGGATTCTGTCCGGAACATACCGTTTTTTGATGAAATTTTCAAGGATAAATCTGACAGTTCCGTTTTGGCGATCCGGAGTTTTCCGATCCGGGCCTTTCCCTCCACAGACATATTGCGAATCCGGTTGTAATCTGGGGATTTCCGATCGTCTTGGGATTTTTTCCCCTCCGCGGATTCCTCTGCCGGAGGCAGCCAGGAATTCACATCCACGGTATCAAGATTTGCATCAAAGCGGATGTCAGGACCCGAACCCGGATTCTTTGTCTGCAAAGAGAATTGCAGGGTTGACTGATCCAGATTCAGCACTCCCCCTGAGACAGATATCGCATCAGTGCCGCCTTTGACATTTCCGCTGAAAGCGGCACGCTCACATATCTGGGGATTTGCGGTTTTCAGGGGAAAGGGGATGCCCAGATCTGCCAGGAGCCCGCGGGGGGAAAAAGGGGATATTTCAATATTCATATCTGCTTCCGGACGGGCATTGACATTGCTGACCCGGCCTTTCATATCCGCTTTCAGCCGGTTGAATGCACTGAGATGGATTTCAAGGGGAAAACTTCCCATCTTCAAAGGACCGGCACCGGTTTTCAGGGAAATCGGATGTGCATCTTTCAGAAGAGAGAGGGAGAGATCATATTTCCCTTCTTTACCGGAAAGGGCAAGATGCACATTCTGAAATTCTCCGAAAGATGCCTTCAGATTTCCGACACGCACAGAGGTCTCCACTTCAGCATGGTTCAGCAGGGATTCGTCCGGCCCTTTTTTTTCTCCTTTCTCCGGGTTTTTGGCGCTCTCCCCTGTCTGCCTGGCGAGATAATGTGTCAAATCAATGCGATCCATTTTCAGATCCAGCCGTATCACAGGCCGGGAATCAGGGCCGGAAAAATTTTCGGCCAGAAAGGAAATGTCCCCACGGGACTGATCCAGCCCGATCTTTCCGTGTGACAGGGAGATTCCCCCTGCATTGGCCTTTACAATCCCTTTGAAAGCCGCATGCCCGAAAGCATCCCGTGCTGCATCCAGAGGGAAGGGTATTCCCAGTGCATCCGTGATGCTGCGCGGATAACAGAAAGGCATGTCCACAGCCAGTTCTGCTGCCGGACTCTCTCCCAGATTTTCCGCATGACCATTGAGTTTCACTTCCGCGAGTTCCTCGGCCCTGCCGGAAAGATCCAGGAGGATTCTGCCTTTTCTCCAATCCTTTCCCAGAGGGCCGATCCTGCCTTCCAGGGAAAGCGGATGTCCGTCCGCTTTTGCGGCAAAAGACAGATGGATGGGATGATCAAAGGACATATCTCTGATTTTCAGATTCAGGTCAGAGAGTTCCTTCCGGATTTCCGTCACATGATCGAGCCAGACAACAGTTCCGCGGGTAACGGACAAATCTTCCACGGCAAAAGCCTCAAACAGAGAATCCCCGCTTCCCCCTTCTGAGGGCCTGTCTTTGCCCTCTTTTTTCCCGATGTCCTCCCAGTTTCCCCGTCCGTCCCGGTTTTTTTCCAGAATGATCCGGGGTTCCTCCAGCACAATCCGCTTCACCCGGACATCTCCGGACAGAAGCGGAAGGAGTTCCACCCGCACCTCACAGGATTTGACACGGACAAAAACCTTTTCCGCAAAATACCGGGGACTGTCAATGGAAACACCGGCGGCCGAGAATCCGATCCAGGGGAAGACGGAAATATCCATTTCCCCGGTCAGGGACACCGGCCTGCCCAGCGCACCGGTCATGTGTTTTTCGATTTCGGGTTTATACTCCCGGATATCGAAAAAGGCAGGTATGGACAGCACTGCCCCGGCCAGGATCACCGCTGCAATGCCTCCGGCTATCAGTATCCGTTTTGCCCATTTTTTCATGAATAACCGTCACATCCTGCGGGCAGGTTTCGGTCTGCCCGCAGGATTCCTTCCTTATGTCCGCATCAACTGCCGGATACGGAGCGGCAAGTGCCGCCCCGACTGTTCCCCTGTCAGCGGATCCGTTTGAATTCGGCCCGCCGGTTGAGCACCCGTCCCTCTTCCGTTTCATTGGAGGCAAAGGGTCTGTGAAAACCGTAGCCTTCCACGGCAAGCTGATCCGGTCTGGCCCCCTGGCTGAGCAGGTAGGACATCACGGCCATTGCCCGCCAATGGGACAGTTTCATGTTGTAGTCCTCTGTCCAGATGGTACAGGTATGACCCTGTACGGCAAGCTGCACTTCCGGATTGAGCCGCAGCACATACGCAATGTCGTTGAGCATGGGGATGTATTCCGGTTTGATGTTCCACTTGTTCAGGTCAAACTGCACCTTGCCGAGAATCCAGCATCCGTCCTTGTCCACTTTTGCACCCTTGGGCGTTCCGGGACACTTGTCTTTGTCATCGCATACACCGTCACCATCCTCATCCGGACAGGGCAGACGGTCAAGCAGACGTTTTCTGCGGGTAAACACATCGTCTGCAAAGGTTTCCATGTTCTCATCCGGTATCAGATCATCCGACGTGACCATGTACCCGCATTTTCCCTCTTTGGCCACATCCCGCAGGAGTTTGAATTTTTCATGATACCGCCATTTTTCTTTGGGCACATTTTCCTTGTCAAAGGGAAAATCATCCCCCACAGCCACGGTATAGATGCAGATCCGGTCTCCGTACCGCTCCTTGATCCGTCTTGCGGCCAGCACCGGGTTGGGTTCATCTTTGAACATTTTTCCGTCACTGATGATCACCAGCGCGAGATAATCGGTGGGGCCGTCAGGCGCTGCCTGAAAATCATCACTGGCTCTGTCAATGGCCAGCGCCAGAGGACTTTTCCCACCGGCCCATCGGACAATTTCAATGGCATTGGCGTAATCCTCCCGGTTATAGCGGGTCATGCCATAGAGCAGGGAGGTGTTTGTGGTAAAGGCCCCGGCTTCCCATCCATAGCGCCTGAGCCCCCCGAAAAGCGGACGATTGGGCGTTTTTTTGTTGAAACGCCGGGTAATGTCCTTGGCCACCTTGAGTTTGATCTGCTGCTGATAGGGCAGAAATTTGGATGCCGAGGCATCAATGATCACCAGAAAATTGTCGACATACTCCTCCATGTATCTTCCGAACTCCAGTTTCTGGGGGTCCACAACAAAACCGTCAGGGGATTTCGGATAAGATTCTGCCACATTGCCTTTTCCGCCACCGGATACTGTTTCACCGCCGGGGGCAGCGGCTTCTGTACCATCCAATGCCTTTGCGTCGAATTCACTCTGCGTTTTCTGGGACGCACATGCCATGAATGCGATGCCAAGTGTTAAGAGAAAAACAGCCTTTAACCAAGATCTTGTCATCTGTCACCTCCGGATCCGTCATTGCGTTCCTGATCAAAAAAAATCCCTGCACCGAAATATAATAAAAATTAACTCACTTTCCAAATGGATACAGACAGTTTTGCCTCAGGGAGCCTCTCCTTGGGCCTTATAAATCAGATACCATATTATAAGCATTTGAAAAGTTCAAGCTTTGACTTATATTTATGCACTGCCGGATGAAATATTTTCCGTTTATTACTTTGGCATTTGCGGATATGCAAGAACAATATGCAGAATAAACAGAAAAATATGAAAAAAAGCGTTTTTTTCTCCGGATTGGAACCCTGGCTGCGGAAAATATGTGACTCAGGACTGTACATAATATTTCTCTTATGCCATAATTGCAAAAGCTGTAAACAGAACATAAGGACGGTCATATGGCTCAGGAAAATGATATTGTATTGATTTATTTTGAAAACAATCCCATTGGGTTTGCCAGGATCGAAGATATTCTGCCGGATATCAAGCCGGACTGGTATCATGTGAAACTGCTGATGCTCCAGGTTCCCCCGCAGCCGGTGACATGGATTCTCCGGAATGCCTACATCAACGGGGACGAGTTTACCATGAACGGAAAACGCATACGCATGGAACTCGTGGTCTGCCCTGAAGACAGGGAGAGGCCCGAAGAGCAGGAGGAAAAACCGAAAAAGGAAAGTTTCGGCAAAAGCAGCGCCAAGGTGATTTCCTTCAGCAGCCGAAGGAAACGGTAAATGTCTGTGCATTCTTTCCGGATGGCTTTGCTTTTTCAGGAAAACATGACAGTGCTGGCTCCTCTGGCAGGCATCAGCAACCTGCCCTTCCGCATGCTGGCCAAAGAGGGCGGAGCCGGTCTGGTCTGTTCCGAGATGATCAGTGCAAAGGGGCTGGTGTTTCAGGCACGGAAAACGCTGCAGTATCTTGACAGCGCTCCCGAGGAAAAACCCCTTTCGGTTCAGATTTTCGGATCTGAGCCTGACAGCATGGCTGAGGGGGCAAAAATCGTTGAGGCATCCGGGGCTGATATTCTGGACATCAATTTCGGGTGTTCGGTGAAAAAAGTTGTGAAAACAGGTGCAGGGGCAGCTTTGATGAAAAATCCGGAAGCGGCTGGGGCCGTACTGAAGGCAGTGCGCAGAGCCATCGCCATTCCCCTGACCATCAAAATCCGGACCGGATGGGATCCTTCCGGCGAACAGGCACTGCTTATTGCCCGGATTGCGCAGGACTGCGGCGCGGATGCCATTGCCGTGCATCCACGGACCGCGACATAGGGATTCCGGGGAAACGCGGACTGGTCTG
>CAZDIU010000320.1:0-5869 GCA_964505535.1 uncultured Desulfobacterales bacterium
CCCGGCAATGAAAAAATTATGCAGCAAAGGGGAAGTGAAACTGGCAAAGAACAGGCTGAATCCGGCCAGCAGCACCCACTCTCCGAAAATAAAGACCAATGCAACGACATGCAGGGCAGTTACAGGAATCCTCATAAAATAAATAAGGATCAGCCAGAACACTGCCAGAATGCAGAAAATGGAAAACAGCACGAGAAGCATTCCGAAAAATTTGCCTGTCAGAAAAGCCGGGCGGGTTACGGGACGGGACAAAACCAGATAAATTGTCTTTTGACGGATTTCCTGCCGCACTATATTGGAACCAAGATACATAACGGCCAGAAGCCCCCACATGCCCAGTATCCAGAACCCCATATTCTGCACAACACGTTCCTGTCCCCCGACCGCCAGGTTCCCCAGTATCAGAGAAAAAACCATGAGACAAATTCCTGAACCGGTCAGCAAAATCAGCAATCTGTCCCGAACAGCCTCGATCCAGACATTGAGGGCCAATGCCCATATTTTTGATGTGAAACGATCCTTCTTCATGACAGCTCATCTGCAGATTCAGATAATTTATGGTTAAATCCGAACAAAACCTCTTCGATCTCCTCCTGTACCGGACGCAAAGAAACAATATCTGTCGCACTGTTTGCGACAAGACGCAACAGTTCTTCTTTCTGATCCGGTGATATTGAAACTGTCCATTCCCCTCCCGGATGCTGCACAATTTTTCCATCATGTGCTATTTTTTTCAAAATTTCAGGATGTTCTGTACGACAGACTGCTTCATAGCCTTTGATGTTCCGGGACAGTTCTGACAGACGGCCTGCCCATCGAAGCCTGCCCCCGCTTATCAGGGCTACCTGATCAGAAAGTTTTTCCACATCCACCAGGATATGGGAACTGAAGAGAATCGTTCTTCCGCCTGATTTCAGATCAAGCAGAATATGCTGCACGCGGTGACGCCAGTAGGGATCCAGCCCGCTCATGGGTTCATCAAGAAAAAGTATATCCGGTTCATGCAGCAACGCCTGTGCCAGCCCGGCTCTTTGAAGCTGTCCCTTGGAAAGTGTTTTCACAAACTGTCGGGACTGAGCTTTTAAATCCATGAGTTCAATGACTTCAGCGACCCTGCGTACAAGTCTTTTGCCATCCAGTCCCGATAACCGGCCCATCATCATCAGCCATTCCTGCAGACGGAGATAAGGGTAAATGTATTGGGTTTCCGTTAACAGTCCGATACAGGCTCTGGCCCCGGACTCGGTTGCAGGATGTTCCTGAATCAGGACCCTGCCTGATTCAGGGTGCAGCAGCCCGGCTCCAAGCTTGATGGTTGTGGTCTTTCCTGCTCCATTGGGGCCGACCATTCCCAGAACAGTTCCCATTGGAACAGCAAGATTCATGTCAGACACAATCCGTTTTGATTTCATCCAGAAACCCTGACGCACGGAAAAACTGACGCTATTCCATTGAATCGCCATCCGGGACATTTTTCATTACCTCTTCCATTTTGTTAAGTAAAATTTTCCGATAGGATTCAGTTTTTACATTCCGCAGGGCTTCCTGAAGAAAATACTGGCCAAGTTCTTTCTGCCCGGAGCGTGTGGCAAGGGTGGCTGAAAGATTTGCAAGATAAACTGGCGCACCGGAACAAAGGGAGGCTTTATGAAAGGATTGGGCTGCTGAAAGCGTATCCCCGCCTTTCCACAGATAATAGCCTTTGAAAAACCAAAGACGCCAGTTGTCAGGATGATACGGCAGTCCCTTGTCAATGAGATAAAGTCCATCCGCGGATGCCTCGGCCTCGGTTGGCAGGATTACAGCACCGAAGATATAGGGATAATCCCATTGGGGCGAAAGATCGGTGATGATGTCAAGAAGATGAAAAAGATATGGATAATGACGATCTGTAAGGGCATGCTGACCAAAATAATACATGGTGCGCAGCCATAAAAAATCAGAGAGGAAATTGGGATCTGCGGGGGAAAACATGCGCATGACTGTTGTGCTGAGAGGAATATAGACAATGTCATCCCCTCCCTGCTGGCTTTCGCACCAGGGGCATTCTGCCAAAGCCCTGTATTCTCCATAACGGGAATTGAGCAGGTCAATCTGAAGAAAAAGGGTAATGGCAATAAAACAAAGCAAAGATATAATCCCGCAACGCTTTGTTTTTACCATATCATATATCTCCGGGATAATGAAAGAGGTTACAGACAGGAAAAGGGTCTGCCCTCTTAAGAGTAGGCAGACCCTTATTGCTGCTCAGATTGCTTTATTACAGATTACAGACAGGCGTTTGTCGTGTTTACAAGTTCCAGAGTGGAATTCATCGTCCAGACATCAATTACGGTTCCTTTAAGAGCAGTTTTCGATGCTGCCTGTGCTGCCCATCCTGTGTCGTCCGCAGCGGTTATTGTGATATCATATCTGGCGTCACCCTTTGTGGCAAATCCCAGATCTGCGGTAGCATGGGCATATACATCCTGTTCAGCAAAATAGGCTTCCTGGTTTTTGGCAAGGGTGCCGAGAGACTGTTTTGCCTCACCCTGTTTGGACTTGCACTGATAGTTCAGGAAGTTGGGGATGGCGATGGCGGCCAGAATTCCGATAATGGCCACAACGATCATAAGTTCAATCAGGGTAAAACCTTTTTTGTTCAGTTTCATGATAAATCTCCTTTTGTTTTGTGGATTTGTGTTTGTAAAAGTAAAAAGACTGTGTACTGCGCTTTGTTCTGCTTTGGTTGTCTCCACCTCCTTTTTCCCAAATTTTGATTTAGCTTTGAACATTTTGTTTGAACATGGTTGAAGCAAAAGACGTGCCATACTGTCAAAATGAATTAATTTTTAAAAAAAATCAATTCATTTCAATTAGATAAAATATTATGAGAAATAAAACTTTTTGGAAGGATATGACCGAGGATTAACAAATTTTGCTCTTTTATGACAAAAAATGTCACAAAATTGGTTCCAAAAAACGTAAAAAGGATTTTCAGTGCCCGGTTTTGTTCCGGAATACCGGAATGTCCTTTTATTTTCTTTATTTTCTTGCGTTGGCATGATTTTTGATCATATTGCAGTCATACAGTGTTTCTTTATCACTCACCTTACGCACCACCGTCATACCGGCGAAAGCCGGTATGACGGAAAAAGTGAATAAACACCTGATTTTCTGAAGGGCTGCGTAACATCAATTTTATCATTAATACAAAATACAGAGGAATGCTTATGAAAAGAGAAATCAGCAATAAAAAAGGGTTTACACTGATAGAACTGGTGATTGTTGTGGCCATCATTGCCATTCTGGCGGCCATTTCCATTCCCCAATATTTGAATTATCAATGCAAATCCAAGCAGGTCGAAGCCAGAAACATCTTGGGAAGTGTATCAAAACTCCAGGAAATCTATTATTCTAACCATAATACATATACGGCAGATCTTTCGGAGCTTGGGATTCCGCCCAGAGGAAGCCGTATTCACTATGATTATGCGATAGTGTCGGCAGATGCCAGCACCTACACTGCCCAGGCAACGGGAAAAGCAGTAAATTCCAGTGGCATTTCAGATGTTTGGACTGTAAATCAGTCGGTGATTCTGACAAACACCACGAATGCCTGCAGATGACTGTGAAACGCCCCTACCGGATTCCCAGTTTGTCCATGCGGTAACGGAGTGACCGCAGGTTGATGCCCAGCAAATCCGCAGTCTGCTGTTTTTTTCCTTCTGACAGTTCAAGGGCTTTGAGAATGTATGTTTTTTCGATATCCGCAAGGATGTCGTCCAGCAGCACACCCTGAGAAATGTCAGGAAGTTCATGATATGATTTTTTCTCCTCGTTTTCCCTGATCTTTTTCCGTTTATGTACCGCAAGGGTCAGACTGTCCGGCAGAATAATATTGGTATTGCTCAGGGCAACACTGCGCTCAATGAGATTCTCAAGTTCACGGATATTTCCCGGAAAATCGTATTTTTTCAGTAAATCAATGGCATAAGAGGATATTTTGGTGATCTCCTTTCCGGTCTCCCTGGAATATTTGGTAAGAAAATGCTGGGCAAGGGCATGGAGATCCTCTTTTCTTTCCCGCAATGGAGGAACCTTGATTTCCACCACATTCAGCCGGTAAAAGAGATCTTCCCTGAAATTTCCTGCAATGACCTCCTCTTCCAGATTTTTGTTGGTGGCTGAAACAATCCGGATATCCACAGGCAAATCCTCGTTGCCGCCTACCGGCCGGATCATTTTTTCCTGAACTGCCCGAAGCAGTTTCACCTGTATGGGCATACTGACCTCACCGATTTCATCCAGAAAAAGAGTTCCCTTGTCCGCAATCTCAAACAGTCCTTTCTTGTCTGTGCTGGCTCCGGTAAAAGCCCCTTTTTTATGCCCGAAAAACTCGCTTTCCATCAGGGTTTCAGGAATTCCGCCGCAGTTGACGGCCACAAATTCCCTGCCGCTGCGATCACTCTGCTCATGTATCGCGCGGGCAATCAGTTCTTTTCCTGTTCCGCTTTCACCGGTAACCAGAACATTGATTCTGCTCTTTGCAACCTGCCGGATCATTTCATATATGTGGAGCATTTTGGGATTATTTCCGATAATCCTGCCAAAATGCAGATTCTTTTTCACATCATCGCCCAGCCGCTTTTTTTCCTTCTCCAACGTCCTGAGTTCCAGGGCCTTGGCAATGGTCTGCTTGAGTTCATTGTTGTCAAAGGGCTTGGGAAGGTAATCATACGCGCCCTCATTCATGGCTTCCACAGCGGTTTCAGCACTGGCATAGGCTGAGATCATAATCACCACAGTGTCAGGATTCTGTTTTTTTGCCGCGCGCAGCACATCCAGTCCGGAAAGATCTCCCAACCGTATATCTGTAAGCAGCAAATCATAACGTTTTTTTTCAATCATTGACACCGCAGCCTGCCCGTTTTCCGCGCAGGAAACTTTATACCCTTCCCGTGTGAGCATAAAATTCAGAAACTCCCGCATACTGAGTTCATCATCCACAACCAGTATACTGAGATTGCAATCCGGCATAGGGACTCTGCTCCTTTTCATATTTGTCAGATTTTTCTGATCTATCCGTTCCATTGAGTCATAACATCAATGCCGTTTCCTTAAGGATAAAATTCCCCTCCCTAAGGGTCTGTATCAAAATAACCTGTTATAAATCCTAAGGGTTTTGAAAACCCTTAGGGTTTTCGGACAGGAAAATTGTGCATGTTATTTTTTTACAGGCCCTTAAGGAAACGGCATTGGTCCTGACATTGAGAATGCAATGCGTTGTACAGTTATACCAATTCGCCAATGATCTGAAACACAGGTTCTTCGGAAAAACCGGATTTTTCCGAAAAATACGGTTTTTTTGAACACACGAAAACTTCTTTTTGCCTGTTTGTAAGTATCTTTTCAATGGGGAATTGATATTATCTCTCATTTGGAAGCAATTTTTCTGCTTTGTTCAGATTCATTTTTGCAGACAGATTGTCCGGATTTATCTGCAATGCTTTTCGGAAGTGCCGGACAGCCATTTCAGTTTCTCCTTTCATTGCCAGGGCAATTCCCATGTTATTATGAAAAGAGCTGTTTTCAGGACGATAACGGAGAACAATCTTAAAATATCCAATGGCATCATCCGGTCTGTTCTGATTTATCATAATGACACCCATATTGTTATATGCTTCCATGTCAGCAGGATATATCCGTATTGCTTCGGAAAAGTGAAACACTGCCCTGTCAAATTCACCTTCTTCAGCCATAATGGTTCCCAGATTAAAATGCGAGTCTCTGTCATCCGGATTGATACGCAGCGCCTGCCGGTAATGAAAAACAGCCTGGTCTTTTTTGCCATCCTCATTGTACATGTATCCAAGATTATAATGCATTA
>CAZDIU010000321.1:0-5825 GCA_964505535.1 uncultured Desulfobacterales bacterium
ATAACTATTTCACAACCTCTTATTCAGGTTCGACAACTGCCTGATGAAGAAATTTGCCGGAAACACGGGAACTTGCCCTTTCCTTCAATGCCATGCTGGATTCTCTGCAGGAAAGCCAGGCTGCCCTCAAACGTGCCAATGAAGAGATGATCCGTCAGAAAACCCTGGCCCGCATGGGGGAATTTTCCCTGATGATAGCCCATGAATTCAAAAATCCTTTGGGAATCATCAAAAGCTCTCTGGATATTCTGAAGCAGGATGTGGAAAACAGTTCGGAAAACACCATGATTGCGTATATGGAAGATGAGATCAGACGGCTGAACCATCTGATAGAGGAATTTCTTGTTTTTGCCAGACCTGCTCTGCCCGCGTTCCGGGAAACGGATCTGAACGCTATGCTGCGGGAATGCACAGACCGTTTTGAAATACAGATCAATGGTGTTTCCCTGGAAATTATATCGGATATTCCGGAAAATCAATGCATTGCCGATGCAGACCCGGATTTGCTCATGCGGGCTGTGGGCAATGTGCTGAAAAACGCGATTGAGGCCAATGAGCAGCAGGGAACAGTTGAAGTAAGGGCATTCTCTGACCAGAATGCATGGCATATGGAAATCCGGGATCAGGGCCCGGGCATTCCGGACGAAAACATGCAGAAAATCTTTGAACCCTTTTTCACCACCCGTGCCACAGGAACCGGACTGGGGCTGGCCTTTGCCGCGCAGGTGGTTGGCGCGCATCAGGGGAAAATCATGGCGGAAAACAGAAAAGAGGGGGGAGCGGTGTTCCGGGTTGAACTGCCGCTGGAGAGAGGATAATGAATGTAATCCCCCAAATCCTGATTGTGGATGATGAAAAAAAAATGCGGCATCTGCTTTCCATCATGCTGGAAAGAAAGGGGTATGCCGTGTCTCAGGCTGGGGATGGACAGGAAGCCTGGGACATGATTTCACAGAAAGCCTTTGACATGGTCATCAGTGACATCAAAATGCCCCGCATGGACGGACTGCAACTGATGGGGAAAATCAAAGAGCAGCAAATGCCCTGCCCTGTGGTGTTTATCACGGCTTTTGCAACAGTAGACTCAGCAGTGGATGCCATGCGCAGCGGCGCGGCTGATTATATCACCAAACCCTTTGAAGAAGCCCGGATTCTGCTGACAGTGGAAAGAACCCTGAAACTTTCCCGTGTGCTGTCGGAAAACAGGGAACTGAAGCAGCGGCTGAACCATGCGGAAAAAAAGGATGAAATCATTTATGCATCGGCTGCAATGAAATCCGTCATGGAACTCGCGCAAAGGGTGGCGCAGACAGATTCAGCGGTTCTTATCAGCGGAGAATCCGGAACCGGAAAGGAACTGCTGGCAAAATACATTCACCGCAGGAGTTCCCGGAGCGAAAAAAGATTTGTGCCGGTCAACTGTGCCGCGATTTCCGCCAATCTGGTGGAATCCGAGCTTTTCGGGCATGAAAAAGGCGCGTTTACGGGCGCTGACAGAAAAGCTGAGGGAAAATTTGAATACGCATCCGGAGGGACCCTGTTTCTGGATGAAATCGGAGATTTGCCTTTGGAAGCCCAGGCGAAAATGCTGCGTGCTCTGCAGGAAAAAAAGATACAGCGGGTGGGCGGAAATGAGGAAATTCCGGTGGATGTGCGCTTTATCTGCGCGACCAACCGGAAACTTGCCCAGCGGGTCGAGGAAGGGGAATTCCGGCAGGATCTTTATTATCGCATCAATGTTTTTCCTCTTTATCCCCCTCCGCTGAGGGAACGGATGGAGGATGTGATTCCCCTGTGCCAGTATTTTCTCAAACGGATGGAATCGGCCAATCTGAAACTGGATGAAACCGCCATTCATGTGCTGATGAAATATTCCTGGCCCGGAAATGTCCGGGAACTGGCAAATGCTTTGGAACGGGCAGTGATTCTTGCGGGAAATGCAGGAAAAATCAGCGGAGAAACCCTGTCATTTCTGAACACCTCTTCTCTGCCCTGCCAGAATCAAAGTGAATATCGGCTTCCGCCGGAGGGGATTGTATTGGAAGAACTGGAAAACGATCTGGTTCGGCAGGCGATGGAAATGGCTGGCAGCAACCAGAGCGCTGCTGCAAAACTGCTGGGACTGACCCGTGCCAAGTTCCGGGTGCTGATGAAGCAGGGATAGGTTTCAGGTGTCAGTGTTCAGGTTTCAGGGAATAAAACCTGAACACTGACACCTGAAACCAGAACACTGAAATTTTTTCATATAACTTCTGAGAAAAAACAAAATGACTTACCGCACATTTCCGATTCTTTGCCTGACAGTCCTGCTTGCCGGGCAGGTGTATGTATCACAGGCCGGGGAAAATGATATTTTTGCTTCCGGACAGCATGATGACACCATGCTGATGTTTGTGGGGGAAAAACTGGATGTGCTGAGCATTGCCTCCCGCAGAGAGGAAAGTGCATGGCAGGCCCCGGCTGTTGCCCATGTTGTCACAAAAAAAGAAATGAGGGACTGCGGGGATCATACGGTTGCGGATGTGCTGAAAAAAGCCCCTGGCTTTTATATGGCACAGAAAGAATGGGGAACCCAGCCTTATCTGCGCGGCATACCGGATTCTGTGCTTTTTCTCTATGATACGGTTCCCCTGTCTTCGGATCTGAGCAAATCCTTTCATCCCATTGACAATGATCTGTCTCTGGCCGGAGTGAAACGCATTGAAATCATCCGGGGTCCCGGTTCTGTCCTGTGGGGGCCGGATGCGTTTGCCGGTATTGTCAATATCGTCCCCATGAGCGGAAAAGACCTCAGCGGTGCGGAAAGTGAAATCCTGTACGGAACTCCTGGGGATCAGAGGGGATTTTATCTGAACATGGGACATGACAGGGGCCGATGGGATGCGTTTCTCTCGGTAAGCGGACAGGAAGGCAGACTGGATGATACCCGATCCAATGTGGTGAGATTCTGGGGAGATGGGGAAAATGCTGTGGATGTGGAAGAACGCTATGGTTCACAATGGCCCGGAACTTCCCGTCATATTGAGGCATCAGGCCGCTTTTCATGGGAAAACTGGCTTGCGGTGAGCGCACGGATTGCGGATAACCGGCGGGCTTATGCCATGATTATTGAAGAGGACAATCTGAGCTGGCGGGAGACAAGGGACAATCCTATGGCCATTGTCAAGGTGGAGGCAAAAAAAACCATTGATCATCTGTCCGGTATACGACTGACCGGCACATGGCAGAGCATGAAGGATGAACATCAGATCATTGATCAGTCTTTTACACAAAAGGAAAGCACGGTTTACGGAGAACTGATTTACGATCGATCCTTTCTGGCCGGAAGCGGTTTGTTTACCGGAGGTCTGTCCTGGCGGGAGAAAAGAATTGATGATGCTCTCATATGGAACGGTTATCTGCCGGATTTTCTCAAACCTGAGAATGATGAATTTATGCTGCTGCCCCAGCCGCCAAATCAGACAGATTATGACACCCGGCTGTGGTCAGCATTCGGTCAGTACAGTCACCGTTTCGGAGATATGGAAGCCTGGCTGGGGCTGCGCTATGACAATCATGATTCCTACAAAGACAGAACCAGTCTGTCTGCCGGCATTTCCTGGAATCCCTCAGAGGAATGGATAGTCAAACTGCTGTACGGAACAGCGTACCGCACACCTTTTGCCAAACAGTTGCAGGAAAACCGGACTGCGAATCCGGAAAACATACAGAACATCAATCTGCTGGCAGGCTGGCGTCCTTCTGACAAATGGGGAGCCGAGATTTGCGGATTCTGGAGCAAAATTGCGGATCATGTGATGGAAGACCTGTACGCCGGACTTTCCGAACCCAATGAACAGGAATTCTTCGGGCTGGAAATCCGCGGAAATTATTCTCCTTTCAAAACGCTGGATCTGAGTGCAAATCTGACCGTGTTCAGCAACAGCGGGCCGGATGAAACCTATTATTACAATGATTACACAAATATTGAACTTGATGGAAGCAAAAAACCCCATTATGTGAAACTCAATTATCCCTACGGATCCGGAGCCAATGCTTTGTTCCATTTTATGGGGGTATGGAGACCCTGTGACAGGATAAGTTTTTCTGCCGGGCTGGGATATGTTTCCTCGGCAAAACTCATTTATCTGCGGGATGCGGATTTTCTGGTGAGTTCCGGAGGGTCATCTGTATGGCTGCTGGATGCGGCTGCCACTGTAAAAGATGTTCTCCTTCCGGGCATGGAACTCCAGGTCAGTGCCAGAAATCTGGCTGATGAAAATTATGAAACTCCCGGAACCTACAGTGCCATTGAGGGAGAACCACTGACAGTTGAAATCCGGCTGAGGAAAAGGTGGTAGAGATTTTTCAGGTTTAATGCCAATTCCCTTTTCTTAAGCAAATTTCCGGCATGTTGGGCAGACAGGAGAATTGACATGAATTTTATCTGTGAAAGGAGTTGATATGGAAATATGAATAAGTACATGTAAAATCGGAGTATTGTATCTGTTGTCCTTTCTTACCCGCACAAAATTCGGGCAGGACAGGGGATGAAATCCATTAATTTTTTTTGCGACAGATTTTCAGAAAAATATTTTGAGTGCTTTGCGGAAGTCTGGCTTTGGCAGTGTTTCCAAATTTTCCCAAAATAATTTTCTGAAGATCTGCATATCAGACAGTGTTTGACACAAGGAGAATACAAGTGAGAAATTTTTCTGCGTTTATGATTTTTTTTGCGTTGTTCATACCGGTTCCGGGAAATTGTCATGTTGGTGATCTCAATAACAACGGATGTCCGGGGCTGGAGGATGTCATACTTGCCCTGCAGGTGACATCAGGGATAAATCCTTCAGATATTTATAAGAACAACTCTCTGGATGGTACACATATCGCTCTGGAGGATGCCATTTATGTTTTGCAGGCTGTGGCAGGAGTCAGAGAACAGGCATGCACTGAAACCCGTACCAACTCTCTGGGAATGACATTCAAACTTATGCGTCCCGGAACTTTCATGATGGGAAGCCCGGAGGGAGAACTTGGCAGACAGGGAGATGAGACTCAGCAGGAGACTGTCATTGACCGGTATTATTATATCCAGACAACAGAGGTCACGCAGTCCCAGTGGCAGACAGTAATGGAAAACAACCCGTCAAGATTTCAGTATGGCGGGGCGTATCCGGTGGAAAATGTTTCATGGAATGAGGTGAAGAGTTTTATTGCTGCCATGAACGGCAGAGGCAACGGAACTTACCGTCTTCCCAAAGAGAAAGAATGGGAATATGCCGCAAGGAGCGGAAGTTCAACTGCTTTTTCCAGCGGAGATATTGCAAATGCCGGATGCTCTCCGATTGATCCGAATCTGAATGCAGTGGGCTGGTATGCCGGAAATGCAAACGGCATGACCCATCCGGCGGGAAAGAAAACAGCCAATGCCCGGGGGCTGTATGATATGCACGGAAATGTATGGGAATGGTGTGAGGATGCGCATCCCGCAGATCCTTATCTTCGGGTGATACGCGGAGGTTCATGGGCAGGCAGTGCCGCGTTTGCACGGTCAGCAAACCGTGCGTTCAGCGGTATATACTGCAAATGTCACGGTGCCACCGGGTTCCGTCTGGTTTTGGAACCATAGTGTAAATGCCGTTTTCTTAAGCAAAAAATTCCCCTCCCTCAAGGGAGGGGAGTCAGTTTGGCTCTCGTTCCCGCGCTCCGCGCCAATGCCGTTAAGTTAAGCATTTTTTCTCCCCAATTTTGTAAATAAAAGGGGATTTTCCAAAAAATAATCTGCCCACTGTAGGGGCGACCGGCCGGTCGCCCCTACAGATTCCCCATAAAAACTGGGTATT
>CAZDIU010000322.1:0-5795 GCA_964505535.1 uncultured Desulfobacterales bacterium
CAATGCTTTCCTTTTCTGACAGCGGATCAGAGGAGTGCCAAACTGAAAGTTTGGCTCCGGGTCTGAAACTGTTTCACCGGCCCGGGCTTTCAGTCTGGGACTCCTTTGTGCCCGTGTCAGCGGCATCGGTGCAGAGAGCGGAACTGCCGCTTTTTTTCATTCCTGAAAAGCAGGAAAAACCTGCCATGTTTTTACACTTTTTATCCCATTGACTCGCGTTTCCTTTTGCAGAATAATAATGCAGGAGGGTTGTCTTTTGACAATGCCTGCCGTCATTTTTCAGCATTCTCCGGCAGACATTGACTTTTTAAATGAACATTTATATATCTGGATCTGTCTGTCATCTGTGAATCATCAGGAACTTTTTTGCTAACACAGAGTGGTTACAAAAATAATGGGTTAGGAGTTACGCAGTTGGCTGAAAAACCCTGAGGGTTTTCAAAACCCTCAGGGTTCAGTAAGGGGGATTTTTTAAGCAACTGCGTAACTCCTATGGGTGTTTTCTTAATGATCTGACAGGAAAATCGGAATCTGTGATATTGAAATCAGATCTCTGTTGTTTAACCGGATGAAAATATGAAAAAAACTGTCCTGACCTTATTTGTGATTGTTGCAGGAATGTTGCCGGTCTGTACGGAACTGCCGGAAGGGCGCACTGTTTTTCCCCGGATCTGTCATGCCTTCCGCTGGGACAGCTCCGGCGGCATAAGGGAGAACACTGATCGGATACAAATACAGAAAATGGTTGTCACTGATACGGAGAACCGTGAGCAAAACCAGGCACAAACCCGGGGACAGTATTCAGACACAAACCTTTCCGTCAGCCACAGATCGGCTGTTTCCCGTACTTCCTTTGACAATCCGGCTCCGATGCTGCCGATTCCGTTCTATTCTTATATGATGGCGCATGAAAGAGATTCCCTCCGCCTGTATTCCGAAGACAGGGACTTGTGGCATCAGTTTGCCCAGGCTTTTGGCAGGGAAATCATGAAAAAAAGTTCTGATCTGGCATTTATCAACAAGGCCCAGTATTATACTGATGAGAACGGACCTTCGGAAATGACCGGATTTGCCATATATGAGGATGAACTGGAGGAAATAGAATACATCCGCCGGGATATTGCCGTAAACACCCTTTCCCATGCCCTTGTCAAAACACTGGAGCAGACTGCGCTGGGAATGCGGATAAAGGATATGGAAAGGCGAATGACGAATTATCTGAAAATGGAATACAGCAAAAGCGTTTTTGACGAATCCGGCACATTTTACCGTCCCGGTCAGGTATCTCCGGAAATCAGTGATGAGGAAAAGGAATATTCTTTTTCCTTTTCTTCCTCTTTTCATATGGATTCAGATTCCTTAACCCCGGAATTTTCTGTACGCTTTGTTGCGGATTTTCATGACACCCTTGCCAATGTGTTGTATGATTTCAGCAAGGGAGATGCTTCCCTTATATTTGAAAACCGGACAGTCAGCAGCCTGATCGGAGCCAAAACCGCGCTGGGATTCATTTATGAGGATGATGAGTTCAGGAGTGAATGCGATGTTTCATTTGATTTCTGAATGTTTTCTTCCCATGACCGGACTCCGATCCACCATTTCTTTCAGATTTTCCCAGTCAAAATGAAGATAACGCCTGGTTGTGTTAAGGTTTTCATGCCCAAGCAGATACTGGATCATGACAAGATTTTCCCCTTCCCGCGCCTTGAGACTGGCCCCGGAATGGCGCAGCAGATGCGGCCCCTGTTTGCGTTTCACAATTCCTGCCCGTTCCAGCGCTTTGCTGACAATATAATGCACCTGCCTGCGTTTCAACTGCTGACCGTGACTTGAGAGAAACACCCATTCCTGCCCGCTTCCCCTGTATTCAGGCCGGATTTGATACCAGTTGAGGAATTTTTCGATCAAATCCGCATTCAGGGGAATTTTTTCCACTTTGTTCCGTTTGCGTGTAACCCATATCTCTTTTGCATCAAGCCGCACATCCTGCAGTTTCAGATGAATGACTTCAGACACTCTCAGGCATACATCGGTAAAAAGGGAGAAAAGCAGCAGATTCCGATCCACAGCCTTTTTGGGTGCATTCTGCGCTTCTGTCTGATATATCCGTTCCAATTCCTCAAAACTCAGCCAGTCTGTTTTTGGCATATATGTTTTGGGTTTTTCGATAATATCCGCAATATTGTCCAGTATCAGCTCCTCATCCACGAGAAAATCCATATATCCCTTTAAAACATAAATGATATGGAGTTTTGATGCTTTGCTGATTTTCAGGGATTTCAGATAGGAAATCAGGACATTTTTGTGAATATCCTCCGGTTTCCCAATATTTCTGCTTTTGCAGAATTTTTCAAATCTGTTCAGTTCATATTTTCTGTTTTGGACCGATGTCGGACTTAATGCCTCAACAGCCTCTTTTTCATTAAAATATTCATCTATGGAATCTGAAATGGAAATATCCTTTTTAGGTTTGAAATGGTCTGTCATCAACATTTCCTCTCTGATTTATAGAATTATTCTGATTAACTGATGTTACGCTGCCATTTTAAAAATCAGAGAGTTATTCTCTCTGACCGTCATTCCGGCGAAAGCCTGAATCCAGTATTTTCAAACAGTTCTGGATACCAGCTTTCGCAGGTATGACGAGAGAGCGTAACATCAGTGGTTAAAGAAGAATACTCAAAATTTTTCAAATAAATATGCAAAAATGGAATATTTGAATAAAAAGAGATTTTATCGAATTGTTTCCATTTTTTTCATAAATTGATAAAAACAGATCGATTATTTGAATAATACAGAGAATTGAAAATTTGTCAATACAATATTGCACAATAGTAAAATCTCCTGTTTGGGGTTTTCCGGCAGAGATACAGGGAAACATATACACAGATTCAGGCGAAAATCAGGAAAAAAACAGCACAATATGATTATATTGTGCTGTTTTTTTATTTCAAGCAGGATATTATGAGATATAAATCTTAATTTTTCGGCAATTTTTGGCACTTGGCTCGGAAATTCGATTCAGACAGACAGAATCATCTAACAGTTTTTTTCTTATTTCAGACAATTCTGCCATATTTTGGTTAAAAACAAAGATTAATTTCAAAAATGTGCATAAATAACAAATATACTCTAAAAACAACTGTAATCCTGAATATATCGTTTATTATTAAAAAATTCCGTTTAAGATTATTTTATGACAAATATACAGATATATCCAAATAAATGATCCAAGCCGGAAGAATCGGGGCATCCAAATAGTTTTTCTGAAAACGCTGGAAGAAGCATGGTATTAAACCCATGATACGCAATAAAGGAATAAATAATTTTTTTGTCAGATTTTTTCAAATAAATTCATTTATGCATAATATTGGAAATTTTGTTGTTAAAATCATTAATTGTAAATTTTTGTGTTTATATCAGGAAAATATATCATAAAATCCATATAATCTGCAAAAAATAGAAATAAAGGATTATATGAAAAATAATTGTCAAAAAGAAACAAAAAAACCGGTCATTTTTAAAAAGTCTTATAACAGTTCCAAATTGATTTAATACAATACCTCCCTTTTTCAGCACCGAGTGAACCCGCTGTTCCCCTCCCTCCGGGAGGGGTCAGGGGAGGGGTGCCCGTTCAGCGGCATTGGAAAAAAAATGACTGAACTGTATAAACTCAATGGCGAATTGGTATTACTCTGAGATATATTCAGACTTTCTGCTTTTTCAAACAAATTCTTTTACATTTGACCATTTTGCCGGAAAAATGGTCAAATTCACGCAGAGAAGGCAATTTGTTTCAGCAAAACAGATTGAAGAACCAAAAAGATTTGATACAGAAAACAACTTTTTTGGGGGGAATTTTTGAAAAAAGAGGGAAATTTGATGAATCTGGAGAAAGTCGGAAATCCGTCACTCCAGCGAAACCCGGAGTCCGGAACGCTTTGAAGATGCCGGATTTCGGCTTTTACCGGAATGATGCAGCAGAAAACCGGATTTTTTGCAGGATCATCAAACTGGATTTATCATGAAATCTGCTTACCTGTCTGGGCTTTTGCCATCAAATCCTCAATTTCATCCGCTTCAATGGGAATGTCGGCCATCAGATCCAATGATCCCTGATCAGTGATGAGAATATCGTTTTCCAGGCGTATGCCAAAACCTTCATCCTTAATATATATGCCCGGTTCGCAGGTCAGCACCATTCCTGCCGCAAAAGGCCGGAACCTGTTTCCGTAATCATGCACATCCAGCCCCAGATGATGGGAAGTTCCGTGCATGAAATATTTCCGGTACAGGGGTTTTTCCTCATAGGCTTCCGCATCCTGTTTCTGCTTTTCCACTTCACCCGCATCCAGCAGCCCCAGCCCGATAAGTTCTTTTTCCATGATTTCGCCTACAGCCCTGTGATATTCCTTCAGGGTATTGCCGGGCCGCAGCATGGCAATGGCCGCCCCCTGCACCCGAAGCACAGCATTGTAAACCTGTTTCTGCCGGGGTGTGAATTTCCCGCTTACCGGGACAGTCCGGGTCAAGTCTGCGGCATAATTCGCGTATTCACAGCCAAAATCCATCAGAACCACGTCTCCGTCTTTGCACTGCCTGTCGTTTTTCACATAGTGCAGAACACAGGAATCTGCGCCTGATGCAATAATGGATTCATAGGCAGGCCCCCGTGAACGGTTCCGGATGAATTCATGCCAGATTTCAGCCTCAATCTCAAATTCCCATACTCCGGGACGGATAAAACCCAGCAGTCTCCGGAAGGTCTGACCCGTAATTCTGCAGGCGTGGCGGATCAGATCAATTTCAGTGGTGGATTTGATCGCTCGCAGATCATGCAGGATCGGAGCCAGACGTTCATAGCGATGCAGGGGAAAGGCTTCTTTGCACCATTTGACAAAGCGGGCATCCCGTGTTTCCACACTCAGATCCGCACGGGAATGCTCGTTGGTGTTGAGATATATGCAATCCGATTCAAAGGCCAGAGCGCGGAAAATATCCTGAAAACGGGATGTCCAGTACACCGTGCGGATCCCGGAAATCTCTCTGGCCTCCTCCATGCTGTGTTTCTGTCCTTCCCACACCGCAATCTTTTCATTGGTTTCACGGATGAAAAGTATCTCCCGGTGTTTTTCCTCGTGCGCTTCCGGGCAGAGCAGCACAATGCTTTCTTCCTGATCAATGCCGCTGATCCAGAAAATATCTGTATGCTGGACAAAGGGCCTGACCCCGTCTGCGCTTTTGGGCATGATGTCATTGGAATTGAAAAGGGCCAGAGATTTGGGTTTGAGATGTTTCACCAGTCGGGACCGGTTCTGAACAAACAGGGTATTGTCAATTTTCGGATATTTCATAATATTGCCATAAGCTGGGTCAACAGATGCAGAGATAAAGAAAAAAATAAGCAGCGGATCAAATCCGCTGAACAGGCGTATAAAATAAAGCCGATGTCCGCGGGAGATGCTGACAGCCCTGCGGAGAGGGATGGTTCGGATAACAGAACAGTTCAGGGGCACAGCTTTTCATAAATTCAGGTTCCCACCGGGTTAAACCAGTTTTTTTACCACTTCATGGGCTTTATCCGCATCAATGACAGGATGGGTTTCGAATATTACAAAAGGGACATATTTCTGTATAAAAAGATGAATATCTTCCGCTGCACCTTCAAAAACGGAATAACCTCTTCCCTCACCTGCAAACACTCCCCAATCTTTCATCTGTCCCTTTTCCAAATCCTTTTGGTGGTGGGTCAAATCCGTTGATCTGAAATCCCCTCCCCCGGCCCCTCCCTCAGG
>CAZDIU010000323.1:0-5774 GCA_964505535.1 uncultured Desulfobacterales bacterium
CAGGGGGAGGGTGAAAACGTCATTGAATTGCAGACTGTTATTTTCCCCCCTCCCCTTACCCCTCCCGCCAGGGGAGGGGAATTATTTTCTTAAGGAAACGGCATTGAAATTAATGTTGCATAAAAAATATAATACCGATTCCCCATTGAAAAGATACCTGCAGGCAGGCACAATGAGATGGGAAAAACAGATTATTCCTTTGACGGAGACAGATTTTCAGGCATGGGGATCACGGTTACCGGTATTTTGCACCGCCTCACCACCCGTCTGGCCGTGTTTCCAATGAAAACCCCTGCCACAATTCCGTAACCCTGAGTTCCCATGACAACCATGCTGTACTCCGGTTTCGCGGCTTCTGCCAGAATCTCCTCAGCCGGATTTCCCTCTCTGAGAATGATGTTCTCCACAATAAAAGGGCATTCCGGCATGTCTTTGCTGATTTCTCCGCAAAATGCCTCAATATTTTTCCGTATGCTTTCCCTGAATCCTTTTTCACGTTCTTTTCTGATGGCAGCCCATTTTTCTTCTCCCACATGGTCTATCAGCATACGGATACCGGTGGTGGAGAGATCATCAATGACATGGAGAACAGTGATTCCGGCATCAAATCTGTCTGCCATGAAAGCTGCGTAACGGAAGGCATGGCGCGAATTTTCCGAAAGATCTGTGGCAACCAGGATTTTTCTGATTTGCGGAAACATGTTTTCCTCCTTTTTTGGGATTTGTGACAACTGTGCAAACAATACCGTTTCCTTAAGGGAGCAGAATCCCCGTTTGGGATTATGAAATGACTTGAAAAAATTGCCAAACTTTCAGTTTGGCACTCCTTTGTTTTCTTAAGGAAACGGCATTGGCAATAAATGATAAAATAATTCGTTACATATCCATTTTGAAAAACTGGTCTTTTTCCGTTACCGTATCCGAACGTCTGGAATAGCGGGTGGGCACGGTTCCGGCTTTGAAACATTCAAAAATGACCTTCCGGCTGTCCGGCACAGGCAGCAGACCGGTTTCCGCATCAATTTTGGAAAATACAACCCCGCTGGGAACCGTAAAATCCCTGACCGGTATGTTTTCATGAATTTTTTTCATAAAATCCAGCCAGATGGGGCTTGCAGCCCTGCCGCCGGTTTCTTTGTTTCCCAAAGATCGTTCCTGATCGTATCCCACCCATGTTCCCGTGATATAATCCGGCGTATAACCGATAAACCAGGCATCGTTCAGATTATTGGTTGTACCGGTCTTTCCCGCTGCAGGCCGGTTGATTGCCCGGACATTGGTGGCTGTTCCCTCTTTGATTACGCTTTCCATGAGACTGGTCATCAGGTAGGCCGTGCTTTCCTCAATGACCTTCTTTCTGGCTGCGGCTGTCTCTTCAATGACATTTCCGTCCCGATCCGTGATTTTTGTGATAAACACCGGATCGATCAGATATCCTCCATTGGCAAACACGGCATAGGCATTGGTGAGTTCCAGCAGGGATACGCCTGATGATCCCAGTGCAATGGAAAGGTTGGGATAGAGTTCAGATTTGATTCCCAGTTTTTTTGCATAACTGATGGCATATTTCACCCCGATATGATCCAGAATCTGTATGGTGGACAGATTGCGGGATTTGGCCAGGGCTGTGCGCAGCAGAGTGGGGCCATGAAGCTGTCTGTCATAGTTCTGGGGTCTCCATTCTGTGCTGGTATCCTGATATACAAAGACATTGTCCATGATTTCCGTGGCCGGGGTATATCCCTTGTCCAAAGCGGCTGCATAGATCACCGGTTTGAAGGCTGAACCCGGCTGGCGTCTGGACTGTATGGCCCGGTTGAACTGGCTGGTTCTGAAATCCCGTCCGCCTGTCATTGCCTTTACATGTCCGGTTCCGGCTTCAATGCACAGGAGTGCGGCCTGCGCAGCAGGAGTCTGTTCCACAGCCAGTTTCCAAAGCCCGCTGTCTTCAGCCTTTTCCCTGAGTTTCACCCATATCATATCCCCAGCGGAAAAACCTTTGCTTTTCTCCCCGGAGCTGGTCCATCGGACAGCATTCACATCCATCCGGCCTTTTTCCCTTCCCATGTTCACAAGGGCATTTCCCTTTTCCGCATCGGTTTCCATGACAAGGGCTTTGAGAATTTCCCCTTTGCGGAAAGAATCTGCTTTCTGTTCCTCCGCCAGTTTTTTCAGATAATTCTCCCTTTCTTCCGGTGCAAGATGTCCATCCGGCCCCCGGTATCCGGAATGCCGCCGATCCAGTTCCCGCAACCCCCGGTCAACAGCCCTGCGCGCGGCTTCCTGCATTTCAACATTCGCCGCTGTATAGATTTGCAGACCGCCTGTGTAGAGAAGATCCTCTCCGTATTTTTCAGCCACATAACGCCGGACATGTTCCGTATAGTAGGGAGCGGCTTCAATGAAGATATTCCGTCTGGCTTTGATGTCCAGAGACTGCTTCATGGCCTGATCTGCTTCGGCCTGGGTGATGTATCCTTCCGTGACCATGCGGGTCAGAACGTATTCCTGCCGTTTTTTTGCTTTTTCCATGTTCCGGTAGGGGGAATATTCACTGGGAGCCTGGGGAAGACCGGCCAGCATAGCGCATTCGGCAAGGGTCAGTTCTCCCAGGGATTTTCCGAAATAGTTTTCCGCTCCGGCTGCCACGCCGTAGGCCCCGTGTCCCAGATAAATCTGGTTCAGATACAGATAGAGAATCTCCTCTTTGGAAAAGGACTGGTCAATGCGCCAGGCAAGGATGGCTTCCCGGATTTTGCGCTCATAACTTTTTTCCGGAGTCAGGAGAAAGGACTTGGTCACCTGCTGGGTAATGGTGCTGCCGCCCTGCACCACTGTTCCGGCTTCCACATTTTTGACAGCAGCGCGCATAATACTGATGAAATCAACACCTTCATGCTGAAAAAAACGGGAGTCCTCTGCTGCCACAAAGGCACGGATAAGCATCTGCGGTATCTGTGAGAGAGGAGTGACTATTCTGCGCTCCCTGTAAAACTCCGCGATCACCCTTCCGTCATCGGAATAAACAGAGGTGACGGCCGGAGGCCGGTAATCCTTGAGTGTGGAAATCTGCGGCAGGTTTTCGCTGAAGTGCAGAAAAACGCTTACACCAATGAGTACGGCACAGATGGTTCCGAAAAGCAGCAGACCCATCCCCAGCAGAAAGATTTTTATCACCCGGCCTGAAAGCACTGAAAACACATTTCTGATCATAGTTCATCACTGCCCTGAATTTTATTTTTTCAATAATTTCAGATTGTAAAAATTTTGATCACAGAAAAAACACCCATGTTTTTTTATTTTGCAATGTTATTCCACAGTGTGCATCTTGTCAACTGTTCCTGCATTTTCTTCTTCAATATCCATGTTTAAAGATATGGCATGAATCATGATGCAGAGCAATTTTTTTTAAGGAAAAAAGACAGAAAGACTTTGCATGGTTCAGGGTTTTGGCTGTTTTTCTGCCGAAAAGACACAAAATCACAGGGTTTCACAGTCAGCGGAAACAACATCTTTCTGCTGAAGCAGTTCTCATACCAGTTCGCCAATGATCTGAAACACAGGTTTTTCAGAAAATCCGGTTTTTTGAATGCACGAAAATTTTTTTGCCTGCCTGCAGGTATCTTTTCAACGGGGAATCGGTATGAAATTTCCCATTGGCTGCAAATTGTTCTTGACTTCCTGTTTTACTCCTGATATTGGATGTACCAATTTTGAAGAAATCAAATAATTGGCTTTGCCAAATTTTTGTGATCAACTGATGTTGCGCACCCTCGTCATACCGGCAAAAGCCTGTATCCATAACTTCCTGAAATCACCGGATTCCGGCTTACGCCGGAATGACGGTGAAAACGGGCAACTTCCTGATTCCTGAAAAGGCTGCGTAACATCAGTGATCAGGATCAAAAGGAAGGTGGGCATGAATGAGCCATCGGGTTCTGAAGCAAAGAAACATCTGTATCAGGACATTGTTGAAAAAATCAAAGAGATGATTCTTTCCGGTGAACTTGCTGCGGGGGATCGGCTGCCTGCGGAACGCAAGCTCGCTGAAACCTTCCGGGTTTCCCGCAACTGCATCCGTCAGGCCATTCAGGCTTTGGCAGAAAAGCATATTCTGGAAACCAGAAGAGGGGATGGCACATATGTATGCGCGGCAGATGAATCTGCTTTGGCAGAATCCTTTGTTCTGGCTTTTCAGATCCGAAAGGAACTGGTCCATGACATTCTTGAATTCCGGCTGATCCTGGAGCCGCAGACTGCCCGTCTGGCAGCCAAAAACATCACGCGGGAAGGACTGGATCGTCTGAAAATCATTGTGTGCGATCAGCAGAGAAAAATGCTGGCAGGCATTACAGACGGGGAATCGGATGCATCCTTTCACATGGAACTGGCGCGGGCTTCGGGAAACAGAATCATGTTCAAGGTCTTTCAGACCATGAATGCCATACTCAATGAAAGCCGATCGGAAATGCTCCAGACTCCGGAAAGAAACAGGATTTCGGTGGAAGGCCATCTGAACATCATCAATGCGCTGGAAAACCGGGACCCGGATGCTGCGGAGACTGCAATGAAAGGACATCTGGCCGCTGTGGAGAGTTTTATTCTGGCCGCAGACAAAAACCGCAGGGATGATGTGTAATACCAATTCGCCATTGATCTGAAACACAAATTTTTCAGAAAAACCGGATTTTTCAAAAAAATCCGGTTTTTTGAGCACACGAAAACTTTTTTTGCCTGCCTGCAGGTATCTTTTCAATGGGGAATCGGTGTAAGCAGGGATTTTTTTCAGTTCCCCGGCTGACAGCAATTCGTGCAGTGAGGTCCGGTAACGCTCCGCTGACCCGACAGTTTCCTGCAATCATTTAACATTAACCATTTCACATTATTGAGGAGAACCGAATGTATTCCATTTTGCTGCTTTATCTGGCTGTGGGTGCTGTGGCCGGAATTCTGGCCGGGCTGCTGGGCATTGGCGGCGGTCTGGTGATTGTTCCCATGCTGGTGTTTTCCATGACCTGGCAGGGAATTCCCCATGAAAGTCTGATGCATCTGGCTTTGGGCACGTCCATGGCCAGCATCATTTTCACCTCGGTATCCAGTTTCATGGCCCATCACAGACGGGGGGCGGTGCAGTGGGTGGTGGTGCGGCGGATTGTACTGGGCATACTCACCGGCACTTTTCTGGGAACCTGCATAGCAGCGCGTCTTTCCACCAATTTTCTGAAAGGCTTTTTTGTGGTTTTTCTTTACTATGTGGCTGTTCAGATGCTTTTGGACAAGAAACCCAATGCCTCAAGGGAAATTCCGGGAAATATGGGAATGTTTGCTGTGGGAAATATCATCGGCATTGTCTCCAGTCTTGTGGGCATTGGCGGAGGAACCCTTTCTGTTCCGTTTATGCTCTGGTGCAACATAGCCGTGCATCATGCCATTGGCACGTCTGCGGCTATCGGTTTTCCCATTGCAATAGCCGGAACCCTGGGGTATATCTTTAATGGATGGAATGCCGCGGATCTTCCCCAGTATTCCTTCGGATATATTTATCTTCCCTCTCTGATCGGAATTGTCTGTGCGAGTGTGCTGACCGCGCCGCTGGGTGTGCGTCTGGCGCACAGTCTCCCGGTTGCCCGTCTGAAACGCGTATTTGCCATACTGCTTCTGGTGGTGGGAACCCGGATGCTGTACAGTCTGATCTGACGGATTCGCTTTCAAAACACTGTAATACCGAATCGCCATTGAAGTTATATAATATTTTCTGCATATTTCTCAGAAAA
>CAZDIU010000324.1:0-5769 GCA_964505535.1 uncultured Desulfobacterales bacterium
TGATATACCGGTTTTGGGGTTTCAGTGTTCAGGTTTCAGTGTCTGTTTCCTGACATCTGAAACCTGACACCCGGCATCTGAACCATCCGGCATTTTAAGAACTTCCTCTTCCCTTAGGGTCTGTATCAAAATAACCTGTTATAAACCCTGAAGGTTTTCAAAACCCTCAGGGTTTCCGGACAGGAAAACTGTACAGGTTATTTTTTTACAAGCCCTTAATGGGAAAGTTTCATGCCCCATCCTTCAAACAGGAACATGATGGCAAAACCGAACCAGAGCGTGTAGATTACGTAAAAGACCAGGGAGAAAACAACAATGCCGAACTTGTCCGAAATCTTCTCCGGTTTGATGGTATAGTAGTTGAACGCGCATTCCACAGCTTTCTGGTTCACATTGCTGATCATTTTGGCTTCAGGAAATTTTTCCTGTTTTTTCAGCTCATGATCCATCTTGGTGATGGCTGTCCACCAGTTGAACAGAGCCTCTTTTTCATTGTAACCGTATTTGTCTTTGACGGTTTTTCCGTCATTGGCAAACATGGCATCCGCATCAGCCAGACAGTTTTCCATCATGGTTCCCAAATCGCCGCTGATGTTCAGATGGGTTCCATTCTGGTTGACCGTGGCTCCGCCCTTGAGAAAAAGGGGTGCTGTTCCCGCCGCCTGTTTGTCTGTGGCCATATTGATTTCCACACTGATCTGATTTCCTTTGAAGGCCGCACTTTCCTCTTTCATTTTGGGAATGTAATAGGCAGATCCCTTGGAAATCGTGTTGTAAAGATTGTCCATATAGTTGAGCACATTGCCCTGATCCGTAATGGGCATGAACATGGTGAAAAGCACTGCAAAAAATGCAGCAAGCAGAATCGCTCCCTTGGTGAAAAGCGCTTTGTCGGCTATCATTATGCCACCTCTCCTTTCAGTTTTCTGATATTGGTTAAAAAGGTTCCGATGACCCATACAGCAAACCCTCCGATGACAATGAAAAACGCGTATACACCGATTTTGTCAAGAAGATTTGCCGTATCCTTGGAAATGCTGATAATGTCCATGGCTCCGAGTTTGCCGGGCAGGGCAAAAATCCGGTTGACAAAACCCGCCAGTACGGCCAGAGCGTAAAAACCCCGGATGGTTACGCCCTTGACCACTTTGGTGACCATTGCGCCGATCTGTATGCCGATGAGAGAACCCAGCAGCATGCCCATTGCCAGGGTGTAAAAGATGAATCCGTAAATCGCGTACTGGGTGATGCCCGCGTAACCGGCTGTGAAAACAATCTGGAAAATGTCGGTTCCCACAGTGGTCATGGAAGATACGCCCAGCACATAGACAAAGATGGGAAAGGTGAGGAATCCGCCGCCCACCCCCATGATGGCTGCGGCCAGACCCACAAGCGCTCCGCTGAGAATCAGGAATACGCAGGAAATGCTGCGTCCGCCGGGTACAACATCCTGATCAAAGGAGATCATGGGCGGAATCTTGATGTTCTGCAGTTTCTGGGACAGGGGGGTCAGTTCCGCTCCCTCATCTTTTCCGCCGTGCGCTCCGCCGGAATCGCCCTTTTTGCTGGCCTTGATATAATCCATAAGAGCATAACCGCCCAGCAGGCCCAGCATGATGGAGTAAATGGTGGTGATGAACGCGTCACTGAGCACCGGGTTGATCTCATAGAGAACCCGGTTGATGACCCCACCGACCGTGGCCCCGATAATGGCTCCGATGAGAAAAACCAGTGCCAGGGGCACAGACACATTGCCCAGTTTGCGGTGAATCACGCTTCCCATGATGGCCTTGGCAAAAATATGGAACAGGTCAGTTCCCACAGCCAGAATACCTTTGATGCCCGCGCTCATCAGAGCCGGGGCAATGATGAATCCTCCGCCCGCGCCGATGCATCCGGTAATCAGTCCCGCACCCACACCGATAAGAATGGATGCAATGAAGATTCCTGTGGTGAAAAACGCGGGGCTGTATGCCTTTTTCCCGCCCAGAAAATTCGGCATCACATCACTGATCTGATCCGCAAAGGCCATGCCGCCCAGAAGAACGGGTATCAGAAAAAGGCAGAGCACCAGTATGCGTTTTCTGCTGGCAAAAACCGTGTCCGACACATCCTTTTCCCAGCGTGCATGGGCCTGTGCGCCCATCATCATAAAACGTCCCCATTGTCTGAAAAAATTCATTTTTCTTTCATCCTTCCTGTATAAGGTTAATATATAACGCGGGAATCATTTCCCGTCTTTGGCCTCCAGAGCCTTAATCTTTTTTTCCTGCAGAGATTTGTTCTGAAATGCATCCTGCAGTTTGTAGCAAAGTTCATCAATGTTCATGGGTTTCATCAGATAATCAAAAGCCCCCAGTTCCATTCCCTCCATGGCCACTTCAATGCTGGCATGGCCCGTAAGCATGATGACCTCAATGAGGGGGTAACGCTTTTTGATTTCCCGAAGGGCTTCCAGCCCGTCCATTCCCGGCATCCGCACATCCAGCACCACCACATCTGCCGGGAAGTTTTCAAGTGCGGAAAGCGCCTCCTCTCCGCTGCCGGCTGTCCGTACATTCAGGTTGCGCCTTCCGAGCCGTTTGACCAGAGGAGACAGGAACTCTGTCTCGTCATCCACAAGCAGGACATTGAATGTATCCATTTTTTCCTCCTGGTTTTCCATGCTTTCCGGCCTGCGGAAGATTCCGACCGGTTTCCGCAGAACTCTTTATCCGAAACCTATGGGAGTGAGAGGACACGAGGCTTTTCTGTTTGCACTGCTGACCTCGCGGATCATTGCCACCAGTTCATCAAAGTCATAGGGCTTGGGAAGACAGACCAATGCTCCGAAATCAATCCCCTTCTGCACCTCTTCCAAAGCCCCGTGTCCCGTAATCATGATAACCGGAACCTTGGGATTCATGGCTTTCAGCACCTTGAGCACTTCCAGACCGTCCATAAATTCCATTTTCAGATCCAGAAGTACCAGATCAAACTGCTTATTGCGGAATCTTTCAATGGCTTCGGCCCCGCTCAGCGCTGGGGTGACGCTGATATTCCGTTTCCGCAGCCGTTTGCTCATTACGGAGACAAAACCCTCTTCGTCATCCACCAGTAAGAGTTCAACAGGGGGTTCATTCATGGCCCTTTTCCTATACCTTGGTCCGCATGAACTCCTTCATACGGGCTTCAATGATTTTGTTTTCGTGATCCCGTTTCTTGGACGCGGCATCATTGACTTTGCTGACCAGATCGTCAATATCGCAGGGCTTCATCAGGTAGTCATAGGCCCCTTTTTTCATGCCTGCGATGGCCGAGGATACGGTGGCATGGCCCGTGAGCATGATCACTTCGGTCAGGGGAAACTGCCGCTTGATCTCCTGCAGGGTTTCAATGCCGTCCATTCCCGGCATCTTCACATCCAGCACCACCACTTCGGTGTCTGCCCCGTCCTCTCCCAGTTTTTCCAGTGCCTCCATGCCGCTGAAAGCAGATTTGACTTTCAGATTTCTTTTGGAAAGACGCTTGGTCATGGTTTCCACAAAAGGCACTTCGTCATCCACCAGCATCACACTGATATCATCCAGCATAACATCCTCCTTTATTGGTTGATCTGCATTTTTTTTCAGTTTTTATGTCAGTTTCCGGATTTTTTTGTCCGCTGTCCCCTCACTTTTCCTGATTTGCTTCCTGATCCGGGCCTTCCCTGTCAGGAATCAGGACCCGGAAAGTGGTTCCAACCCCGATTGCGCTGCTTACTGTGATTTTGCCTCCCATCCGGTTTACAATGCCGTAACAGATGGAAAGCCCCAGCCCGGTGCCCTTGCCCACCGGTTTGGTGGTATAAAAGGGATCAAATATCCTTGACAGCACTGTGCGGGGAATTCCCGGCCCGTTGTCCCTTACCTCCACTGTCACCATATGGCTGTCATAACCGGTTGCAATCTGAACTTTTCCGCCGGTATCCTCCATGGCATCTATGGCATTGCCGATGAGATTGAACAGCACCTGCTGAATCTCGGTCTGGGAAGCCTCGATATAGGGAAGATCAAAGCCGTATTTGGGTTCAATCACCACATTTTTGAACTTGGCCTGATGGGAAAACAGCCCGATCACCTCTTCCACCATATCGTTTATCCGCACCAGTTGCTGGGACCCGTCCCCGCCTCTGGCAAAACTGAGCAGTTTGTGGGTGATGTCCCTGCACCGCAGCCCCTGTTTCCGGATCTGACCCAAAGCCCTTTTGAACTCTTCGAGATTTTCACTTTCCCTGAATTCCGCCTCCTCCAGCAGATCCCCCACCCATCCGGCCTCTTCCACCATAATGGCCACCGGATTGTTGATCTCATGGGCTATGCCTGCTGCCATTTCGCCCAGAGAAGCCAGACGTCCGGTTTCAATGACCTGCTGGTTCATCAGTTCCTTTTCCTGATCAGCCTCGGCAATGCGGCCGATCATCCGCCGGGTGACAAAGATCGCCATTCCGATAATCAGCAGACCGCCTGCAATGAAGACCGCAACCGCAATCCAGTGCGCTCTCCGCAGATCCGCAAACGCGTCATCCGAATCCTGCAGATAAATCAGGGCCCATTCCCCGTCTTTGATAAAACGGGCCACATAGATCATTTTCCTTCCGGTCTCCGGATTCTGATAGGTTCCGGTCTGTATGTCCTCTCCGGGTTTCACCGATGCTTCCACATTGCGGTAAAGCTGAATCACGTTTTCCTTTTTCAGGGAAGTGTCGGTCTGAAATTCCCCTCTGTGGTTCATGACAAACGCAATGCCTGTCTTTCCAAAGTGGATATTTTTCACCAGATTGTTGAATGCCTGGAAATCCACTGTGGCCCGCAGCACCCAGGGTCTGTCTTCATGAAAACTCCGCACGGTAACAATAAAATGGGGAAAGCCGCGCAGCCCCAGGAAAACATCGCTGATAAAACTGGGAGAACTCATGGCTGTCTTGAACCATTCCGCATCAGAATAATCCGCGTGCTCCAGTTTATAGGGGCCTGCATAGGCCACCTGTTTTCCCTGATAATCCACCACGCCCAGATCAGAGAAAATGTTGCCGTATTCCTGCTGGAGATTTGCAAGCTGTCTTTGGAGAAAAAATTCATCCGAAAGCTGTCCGCAGGCAAAACTGTTGTTGAGAAACTGTATATTGTTCCTTCGCTCTCTCAGAAAATTGTCAATATTCTGTGTGTGCTTGTTGACCACACTCCGGAGATGGGCCATCACTTTCTCGCTGTAGGATTCCTGAAACTGGTACAGAATGGCCCCGCTGACAAAAATCATGGGCAGAAAGGAAACAAACACCACTGTCAGAAGCATGTTGATGGAAAGATTCCGGTAATAATGTTTGTGTTCCGCTGCATGGTGTTCCAGTGTTTTGCGTTCTGTTTTCATACGTTCCCCGTCTTCCTGTTTTCATGGCTCCCTGTTTGCCTGCGGACATCATTTTGTTGTCTGACACAGTACAAAAGCAATTATCAGGCCAGCCCTGTTCCGAAGCAAAAACATACGGATGGGGTATTCAGTTAAAATTTGTGATTACAGGATATTGTATTGAATAAAAAATTTGGACTGACCTGACTGAAATGGAAAACACAGCTTTTTATGAAATATATAGCAAAAAACTGTGGCTGAAATGGGGAAAGTGGGCGGGGAAATCTGAATCAATGGGGAAAAATTCCCCATTTTTTTTTCGGAACAAATATTTTGACCTGGCACTGCTGTTTATATACAGACTGGTGTTAGGTGTCAGGTGTTCAGTTGTTCAGGTTTTAG
>CAZDIU010000325.1:0-5724 GCA_964505535.1 uncultured Desulfobacterales bacterium
CCCTTGATCCCCCTTTAAAAAAGGGGGAAAACGGTCTGCGGCGTAACATCAGTTACTCGTTTACTCGTTACAAGGCTCTGCCTTGTAACGCAATTGTCCGGGGCTCTGCCCCGTACAGTATGAGGCAGAGCCTCAGCAAAGCCATTACGGGGCAGAGCCCCGTAACGAGCCGAAACTTCACCTGATGCGCCTGCTGTTTGAGCGGGGATACAGCCGTCAGGATATTCTGGAATTGTTCCGTTTCATTGACTGGCTGCTGGAACTGCCGGAAGACATTGAAAAGCAGTTTCAGGATGAACTTACTGAAATAACGGAGGAAAAGAAAATGCCTTATGTGACAAGTATTGAAAGACTGGCAAGAAAGGAAATGATTTTAGACTATATCTCAACACGTTTTACATCTGTGCCTGAGGATGTGGCTGCTGCGGTGAACAGCATAAAAGCAGGGGATACCCTTAAATCCCTGTTCCGTCAGGCTATTTAATGTGAAAGTCTGGATGATTTCAGAAAAACCCTGCTTACTGTACAGGACGGACACCCGCAGGCATAAATTTACCGAGAAAAGAATCCGCATGTTCCGGATTCCGGCTTTTGCCGTAATGACGGTATTTTTGACTTTTTACGGGATCATCAATACAGATGGAGGAAAATAATGGTAAAACAGTTTATTATCTGCATGACAGCATTGCTGCTGCTGACCGGCCTTTCATCCGCCGCCGAGCCGCCCTGCCGTCAGCGGGTGATCCAAACCTGCAAAGCGGATCAGGAGGAAATGATCTGCCGGTTTCTGTCATTTGACCAACCGGAGACAGTAGAAAGCATCACTGAATTTCTGCAAGCCATAGGGCCGATGGATGAGGAAATGCAGAAAGACCTGATCTGTGCCAGACTGATGACGGTGAAAAAGATTATGAATATCAGGGCAGACTTGGCTCTTTCCGAAGATTCGGACGGAAGATATTCTTTTCCCAGCGGCATCGGTATTTTTCGTTTTCAAGTCGATGATCCGGCCTATCCGAAACTGATAGCGGATCATCAGAAGATTGAAAAATTGAAGTTGTGCGGTTCAAAAGAAATCTTCTTTGATATACATGCCATGATTTCAGATGCAGACGCCCAATATCAGGAGCAGATGCTGAAATCCTTCACTTTGGTTCTGGATGATGTGAAACTGTCCAATATTCATACCATATACACGGAAGGAGGATTTGAGGCACAGCGAGTTCCCCTGAAAAAAGGTATCCGGAAAGAGATGGACAGACTGATGAGGCTTGGTTTGAGTAAAGAGACGGAGACAGATCAAACTCCTTTGATGGAAAGAAATGCATCCGGCGGCAAATCAGGATATGCAAAGAAATCCTTCACTAACAGTATTGGTATGGAGTTTGTATGGATTCCTGTAAATCCGGATGAAGAGGATTATTTTTCCTGCGATAAAAAAAACGTCAGCAGACCTTTTTATATAGGAAAATACGAGGTAACGCAAAAGCAGTGGGAGTCCGTCATGGGGAACAATCCGAGCAATTTCAAAGGGCTGAATCTACCGGTGGAAAATGTTTCTTGGGATGATGTACAGGAGTTCATCAGAAAGCTCAATGAGAAGGAAAGAAAGAATTTCTACCGCCTTCCCTCGGAGATCGAATGGAAACATGCGGCGCGGGCTGGTTCAACCGGGGCATGGTGTTTCGGGGATGATGAAAATCTACTGGAGCAGTATGCGTGGTATGACAAAAATTCGGGAAGTACCACCCATCCTGTCGGCCAGTTGAAACCCAATGCCTTCGGCCTGTACGACATGCACGGCAATGTGTGGGAATGGTGTGAGGATGCTGACGGATCGGTTCGCGTGGTTCGCGGCGGGAGCTGGAACTACGGGGCGGACTACTGCCGGTCGGGCTGCCGGGACTCGAATTCGCCTGACTTCCGGGGCAGCATCCTGGGCTTCCGTGTCCTCGCAGTTCCGGCGGGTCGGGCCAAGTAAGCGGAGGTCGGAAGGGGTACAGTTTCCGTTCGTGCGGTAGCCGAACGGAAACTGTACCCCTTCCGTACCGGAGCACCCGGGAGTATCAACGGAGGAAGAAAAACAGGGGGGTGCAGGGGGGATATATCCCCCCTGCTTTTTACGCGCGACAAAAAAAGGATATGAAATATATGCAGTTTAAAATATTTGCCATACCCGCAACCGGTTCTCCGGAACTGGAAGAGGAAATGAACCGTTTTCTGCGTTCCCATCGGGTTGTTTCGGTACAGAAAAAACTGGAAACCGGTGAGGGAAGTCTGTTATGGTGCTTCTGTGCGGAATATGTGGAAGGTTCCGCCGCATCCGGTGTTTTTCCGAAAAGCATCGGGGATAAAGCAAAACGGATTGACTACAAAGCCGTATTATCGGAAGAAGACTTTGCCCTGTTTGCCCGTCTGCGGGACATCCGTAAAGAACTGGCCGGAGCCGATCCCGTATATACGGTCTGCACAAACGAGCAACTGGCGGCAATGGCAACCCAACGTCCGGGAAGCATAGAGGAACTGAAGAAAATTGAGGGTATCGGAGACAAAAAACTCAAAGAATTCGGAGAATCCTTTCTGAGGGCCATCCGGGAACCGGGAGAACAGAGTGAAACGGGCGGGAAATCTGACTGAACGCATTGCAGAGCCGGACAATCTCCGCTTGGCCTTTCTCAAAGCCTGCCGGGGAAAACAGACCAGGGCGGATGTGCTGCATTTCCGTTCCGACACCGACCGGAATCTTGACCGGCTCCGAAAAGAACTGATGGAAGGAAACGTCAACTGGGGCGGGTATCATTCTTTTCAGATTTATGATCCCAAACAGCGGACAATCCATGCCCCGACCTTCCGTGCAAGAGTGGCCCACCATGCCATGCTCAACATCTGCGAACCGGTATTTGAATCCTATCAGATTCATGACAGTTACGCGTGCAGAAAAGGCAGAGGGCTGGATCCGGCCCTGAAAAGGGCGGTGGAATTTTCCCGCAGCGGAGAATGGTTCCTCAAAATGGACATCCGCAAATACTTTGACAGCATTGACCATGACATCCTCAAGCAACTGCTGCGCCGCCGATTCAAAGACAGAATCCTTCTCCGTCTTTTTGATTCGGTGATTGACACATACCAAACCGCACCGGGAAAAGGGCTGCCCATCGGCAATCTGACCAGCCAGTTTTTTGCCAATCATTACCTGGCTCTTTGGGATCACCATGCAAAAGAAGGGATGGGGATACGGAAATACGTTCGCTATATGGATGATTTTGTGATATGGAGCAGTTCCCGTGATGCTCTCAAATCCCTGAGACGGCAGACAGCGCAGTATCTGTCAGAACCTCTGCTTCTGGAAGTAAACCCCGAATGCCTGAATGCCTGCAACCGGGGACTTCCCTTTCTGGGATATAAAGTGTACCCGGACGGACTGCGTCTTTCACAGCGGGGACGGCAGCGGTTCCGAAGGAAAACAAAACAGTATCAACGGCTGTATGAGGCCGGAATATGGGATGAAAGCGATCTGGCCCGGCATATGCTCCCTCTGCTGGCATTTGTGAAAAAAGGGGCTTCCCGGTCATTTCGCGAAAGAATATTTCACAGTTCGGGGCTTTGCCCGGAGGATCGGATCGCGTGAATCGCGGCGGGAGCTGGAACAACGGGGCGGACAACTGCCGGTCGGACAACCGGAACTCGAATTCGCCTGACAACCGGAACAACAACCTGGGCTTCCGTGTCCTCGCAGCCCGACGAACCGGCAGGAATGCCGACCGCCGAACAGGGCGAAGTCCTGTCCCCGGAATACCGGGGCAAATCCTTATGCTGAACCGGGGTTGGTAGCCCGTCCGGACGGACGATTCGCGAAGGCTCCGGTTCGGATTTCAGTTATGCAATGGTGAACAATGTTTTGCTTTTGCCCACCCTGCAAAGAATATTGACCCGGAGAAAAAATATGACTGCCATACGCAAATGCCCAAAATGCAAAACAGAAAATCTGAAGCCCTCGGATGGCACACGGGAAATGCCGAAACCGCCCCTTTCCTGTCCCAAATGCGGAGGAATATGGATGATGCCGGATGAAATTGAGGCATGTTCCAAATCCGGTTTTAAAACAGCGCATTCTCCGGAAACAGGCAAAGTGGAGGAAGATCACTCCACAGGCTTATGCCCCAACGGTCACGGCATTATGACCCGTGCAAAAGTGGAACTGGAGCCGCCTTTTTTTCTGGAAAAATGCCCCCATTGCAATGGCATCTGGTTTGACAAAGGGGAATGGAACCGGCTGGCTGAAAGTGATATGGTTTCTCATCTCTTTGATTTCTGGTCCAATTCATGGAAAAAAGAACAGCAGGAAATCAAAGCCAGAAAACGCATGGAAGACATGCAGAAACAAAGATTCGGTTCCCAACTGCATGAGCAGATTCTTCAGCTTGCAGCAAAAGCAAAAACTCATTCCAGACAGGCAGAAGTCCGTTTTCTTTTGGGGGGAGCATTTTCAGAATGGATCAAAACCCGGAAAACCGGGCCGGAAAGCATGGGCAGACTGGTGAAAATGCTGCGGGAACATCCGGCAGAAGAGGAGATCACCAAACATCTGATCTCCTGCTTTGTTCAATGGCAGAAGGATCGGATCGGAGATTCATTTTATACAGAAATTGAAAATTTTCTCCATGAGATCGAATCCCATCCCCACCAAATGGAAATCACAGCGTTTTTGCAACAGCAGCTTGCAGGCAGCACGAAGATTGCAGCGGCAGACAAGGAAAATACGGAATCTGCTCCCCCTGATGGGAATATGGAATCATAACATTTCGGATTTTCAGATATTCAATTTCAAAAACCCCGGAGATGCGGCTTAGTGGTTTGTCAAAAAAGTTCTTTCACATTTAAGGATTTGAAAATTTCTGACAGGCCGGTTTCAGCGTTCAGGTTTCAGAGTCTGTTCCCTGACACCTGAACACAAATGCAAAGAATTTATTTGACAGCCTACTTATCTTGACTTTTCAATGACAGTTTTGATATTTATCCTCCCATGAAGTCAGAACAGAAAAAAGAATTAATTGATCGAATCAGAAAGCGATATAAAATCATCAATGCTCATTTGTCAGAAAGGGGAAAAAAATCTGGTCAGCATCGGAATCAATTGTATGACTGTACGATACCCGGTTCCCCTCCCACCACGATTCAATGCAATCTGCAATAAAATCGATTGTCTCTGCCGATGTCCTGAAAACAGTGTCCAACGCCCCGCCCAGAACATTCAGAATTCCGAAAGGTATTAATTTTGCAGGAGGATTCATGCCATGATCCGATGCTTTTTTACTTTCCCTGTCACGGGTTCTGCCGTTGCGGGAAAATTCGCAGATGTCTTTCTTCTGTCTTTTTTCGTCCCCTGCCCCGGAAACTGTCATAACACAAAATTCCGGTTTCCGCTTCTCTCATCCTTTTTTAACAGTCTCTGCCCCGGCCCATCTCCTTTTCCGCTCTGCGTGCGCTTCCTCCGAAAAATTCGGTCGTCACTTCCGCCTGATACGAACGTCTTTTCTGTCCGGTCAGCTTTTCGGAAGCATTCTTTATTATCTTTCCGACTTTCTCACTCATTCCCTTCATCTCAGACTTCCTGCTTTATACGCAATGCCGTTTCCTTAAGGCTCCCCTCCCTTAAGGAAGCAGGGCTGTTAAGGCTATCTATTAAAAAAAATATACCAAATCAGACAGCCTCATACGGACTGA
>CAZDIU010000326.1:0-5676 GCA_964505535.1 uncultured Desulfobacterales bacterium
AGGTTTTTCCGAGCTGGGAGAAAGCTGGTCAGACCCTGCCTTCGGAAAGGTGAAAACCAGTGACAGTGATACAGAGGGAACGGATGTTGTGTTCCTGGGCGGCGGTTATTCTGCGGACAATACCAAAGGCCGGGCGCTTTTTGCTGTGAATCTGAAAACCGGTGCTTTGGTCAAAGCCTTCACCAGCAGTTCCAACAGCAAAATGACCTTCAGTTTCCCCAGTGCGGCTTTTCCTGTGGATATTCAAAACAACGGCTTTACAGACAAGGTGTATATCGGGGATACCGGCGGGCAGATGTGGCGTTTTGCCGGCGTTGATTCTGCCCAGGGAATAAAGTATGCGGATGAAAACATAAACAGTTGGACTGCCCATGTGCTGTTCAGTGCCCCGCAGGATACCACAAAAGCCACTGCGGCAGACAGAAAATTTTTCTACCCGCCCACGGTGACGCTGGAGAAAAATTATGATCTGGTGTTCATGACAACCGGTGACAGGGAAAATCCCTGTGATTCTGAAACATCGGACAAAATTTATGCGGTCAAGGATGATCATGATGACACCACGGTGTATGAAAGCAATCTGACAAATGTAACATCCGACATCTCAGCGGTTGTGGATTACACAAGCTCTGACGGATGGTATATCACGTTGAACAAGGGGGAAAAGCCTCTTTCCAACGGTACGGTTTTCTACGGTGTGTATTATGTCACCACCTTTACACCGGTCTCGGATGACCCCTGTGCCATTGGCGGCATCGGCAAGCTGTGGGGGGTGGGATACAAAAACGGGAATGTCATATCAGAACTGGGTTTTTCCGGTGATTCCGGACGAAGCACAAATCTGGGCGGAGGCATTCCATCGAAACCCGTGCTGGTGCTTACCGAGGAGGGTGCCAAACTTCTGATCTCTGTGGGAAGCACCACGGAAACAGAGGGAAGCACGTCAACAGGAGCAGGAGTGGTGGCTGCTGATCCGCTCATCAGCAAAAACTTCTTTGAACTGTGGTGGCGGCAACTGACCAACTGATCTGAAATTTGCGGACTTCCCCTTCCTTTCCATAAAGAAGGGGAAACCGTCTGTTTTGGTGAACCCATGCGCCTTCGTGTTTTTGCGGCAAATCTCATACCCCAAAGACACGAAGGTTCACTTTTTGCACAACCCTGTTTTTTTTGAGAGGTGAATTATGCGTCTGACATTTCTTGCCCTTCTGGTTTCCGTATTTCTTGTCTCTCCTGCCTGTGCCGAATTTTACAGATACACGGATGAAAAAGGCGTTGTCCGCTATACCGACAATCTCGCGGATGTTCCGGCAGATCAGCGGGAGAAAATTCCGGGCTACAGGTCCAGTGAGGAGCTTCCTGCTTCGGAAAACAAAACAGAGACGCAAGCGCCCCCTGAAAGCGGGCAGGAGCAGTCTTTGTCTCTGAGTGTGGAAAGCCTGAGAAAAGCAAAAGAGGAACTGGACAAGGAGCGGGCCGAACTGGCGGCTGAAAGAAAAAGCCTGACCGAACAGCAGGCAGAAGAGGAAAACAGCCCGGAAGAGCAGATTGAGATCAATGAGAAAATTGATCTGCTGAATCAGAAGATTGCAGATTTTGAGAAAAAGCAGGAGGAATACCGGAAACAGGTTGAACTCTTCAACAGACAGATTGATGAATTCAACTTCAGAAAAACTCCCACCCCCTGACACTGCAGGGGCGATCCATCCACCACCCTGTCCGGAGCAAAGGGGCGGACACTGGGATTTACCCCCAACCGTATGTCAGGAAATTAACTCGGTGACAGCCTGTCCGTTCATGGACAGGCCAATCTTTACGGTCTTTCCCCCCGTGTTCCCATTCTGGTTCCAAAAATGAAATAGGCCAGACATCCGGCAAAAGGAATCAGGGCCACGGCAATTCCCCATCCGATTTTGACCTGCTGGGATGGAAACTGTCTCATCGCAATATCCACAATAGCCCACCACGTCAGCAGCAGAAACAAAAGACCGGCTCCGACAACGAATAACACTGTTTCCATGTTCAACTCCTCAGCAGATCAATGATTTTCAGCACAGTTTCCACATAATATGTGCTGCGGTTGTAATTGTATACCACTTTGTATGCCTCTTCCCGGCTGATCCCGGCGTACCATCCGTAGTGACTGAGATAACTGGCAATACTCATAATGGCATCGGCATGGGTGAAAAGGTCAATCCGGCCGTCTCCGTTTCCGTCTTTGGCGTACAGGGCTATATTGCTGGGCATGAACTGGCAGTATCCCATTGCACCCGCGAAAGACCCGATGATTTCCAGAGGGTTCAGTCCCTCTTTTGCCGCATAGCTGAGAAAAGCCTTGAGTTCCTGATAGGCCCATCCTGATTTTTTCCAGGCTTTTTCCGCATAGGCTTCCACAGAAAGACTGCTTTCCGCAGACACAGCCTGCCACAGCGTGCTGCGCACCTTCGGGTCTGAGAGAGCGGCCATTGTGGAAAGGGTATTGAATACGGATTTGTTTCCCACATAGGTTCCCAGCCGGGTTTCCACCAGGAGAATGGCCGCAATCGCATAGCGGCTCACGCCGAATCCCTGTTCTGCCCGGATCATGGCATTTTTATGGGTTTCCACATAGGTCTTTGCGTTCCGGATCTGATCATCGGCCAGAAACTGACCATAATTCAGTTTGCTTTCCCGGTAAACAAAATAGGAGGATACCCCTTTTGTGTCAAAATACACTGACGGGCTGCTGTAGAGTGTCTGAATCTGCCGGGCATTGAATCCGTCTGCAATCAACTGCTTTTGCAGATGTGCAAAATAATATTCCTTTGGACTGACAGATTCGGATGCAAATCCCGGATGGCAAAGACCGGGGCCAAGAGCCAGACACACTGTAATCAGAAAAAAATATTTTACACGCTGCATACTCCATTCCTTCAGAGACCGGATAAGGTATCCGGGTTATATGTTCAGGGTCAGAAGCTGCGGATTTCATGTTTCCTGTTTCAGATTTCCATGCTATAGGTATAAATAAATCAAAACATATTTTCCGGTATTGTGCAACCATGAAAAAAAATTACAGGACAGTTTTTGTCTGCCAGTCCTGCGGCAGCACCAGTCCCAAATGGATGGGGAAATGCCCGGACTGCGGCGGATGGGACACCTTTGCCGAAGAGACCCAGCGCAAAGAACCTGCGCACGGACCTTTGAAGGGAACCCCTGCTGTGCAGTCAAAACCGGTTCCCATTGACGCGGCTGATCTGGAAGATGAGATCCGGACAGATACGGGCATAAAGGAATTTGACAGGGTTTTGGGCGGAGGGCTGGTTGCCGGATCTTTGGTGCTCATTGGCGGTGATCCGGGCATTGGAAAATCCACCCTGATGCTGCAGGCCCTGCACAAACTTTCGGTGCGGGGGCATAAAGTGCTGTATGTGTCCGGAGAGGAATCCGTGCGCCAGCTCCGGCTGCGCAGCAGGCGGCTGGGGACATTGTCTCCGAATCTTCTGGTGGTTTCAGAGATTGACATGGACTCGGTCATGCAGATTATCAGCGGGGAAAAACCGGCTGTGGCTGTCATTGACTCCATTCAGACCATGTTCAACAGTGATCTGTCTTCCGCTCCGGGCAGCGTGACACAGGTGCGGGAATCTGCCATGCGCCTGATGATTATGGCAAAGAAATCCGGAATTCCGATTTTCATTGTGGGCCATGTCACCAAGGAAGGAGCCATCGCGGGGCCGCGACTGCTGGAGCATATGGTGGATACCGTGCTGTATTTTGAGGGAGACCGCAGCCATGTGTTCCGCATTCTCCGTGCCGTGAAAAACCGCTTTGGCTCCACCAATGAAATTGGGGTGTTTGAAATGAAGGAAAAGGGGCTGGATGAAGTGCCGAATCCGTCTGCGGTATTTCTTTCGGAACGCCCCGGAAGCGCGCCCGGCTCCGTGGTCACAGCCTGCATGGAGGGAACCCGTCCCATTCTCATTGAACTGCAGGCGCTGGTCAGCCGCAGCAGTCTCGGAACGCCCCGCCGGACCGTCCTGGGACTGGACAGCAACCGGGTTGCCCTGCTGGTGGCCGTGATGGAGAAAAAACTGGGAATGCACCTCATGGGGCATGATATTTTCATGAATGTGGCCGGAGGCGTGAAGGTTTACGAACCCGCGGTGGATATGGCCATTGTGGCAGCAGTGGCCTCCAGTTTTCTGGATCGGCCTGTGCCTGACGGACATATCGTGATCGGGGAGGTTGGCCTGACCGGTGAAGTCCGGGCGGTCAGTCATGTGGAAATCCGTGTGGCTGAAACCCGGAAAATGGGATTCACCAAATGCATCATACCGGAAACCAATCTGAAACGCATGAAGGCCGTAAAAGGTATCGAGGTGACAGGTGCCGGAACCATTGTGCAGGCCATAGAGACCCTGTTCTGACTTTCATGATCCGAAAGCTGACCAAAACAGCGGAAAGGATGTCAGGGGAATGGCGAAAAAATTTCAACTGTTTTTCATAACTGCCCTCCACATGATCAAAACGGTTCAACTCCCCTGAAAAACCTTCAGAAATGGGGTTCACACCCACCTCTGCCGCAAAAAATCATCCACGGATTTCCCTCCTTTTCTCCAACTGTTCGGATCTGCAAAAGAAAACATAAACCGCTTTGCAGACAGATTCAGGCAGGAGAAGAAAGGCTGTGACTGCCGAAGAAATGGGGATGCCCCTCTTCTTCCTGCCGCGGGGAGACAATATGAAAATATTTATGCGTTGTAATTCAACTGCTTCTCCAGCCAGTTCCTGACTTCCCCTTCAATGGAAAAAACCCCTTTGTTATGCCCGACAGATTTCAGGAATTTCTCTTCCAGGTCTTTGGGCATATCAATTTTTGCCAGTTCTTTGGCCTCCTCGGAATTGCGGCGGATAAAATAAATTACCGGTTTCTTTTTCCAGGTGTTCACCACAAAATAATGTGCTGTATCGTTTTTTGAGCGGATAACATAGTTGCTTCTTGCCCAGTTGCATCCCCACTCCAGATAAAGCCTGACAGCCTCCTCCGGAGTCATATCCCAGTCTATCTTATTCAAAAGATTTCTGTTTTTCCTGATGTCTTCCAGATTCATCATAAATATTTCCTCCTGTGTTTTTTTGCATGATACAGAAAACCTCCTGGCAAGGCGGCAGGTCTGTTCATGGTACACTGTGATTTCATACCGATTCCCCATTGAAAACATACCTGCAGGCAGGCAAAAAGAAGTTTCCGTGTGTTCAGAAAACCGGATTTTTTTGAAAAATCCGGTTTTCTGAAAAACCTGTGTTTCAGATCAATGGCGAATTGGTATAACGCATGGCTGTTTTTAAGACTATAATACCGCTTACAAACTGTTTCAAGTGCCAAATTATTTTTTCATATCAAAATATTTTTATACAGTATGAATACAATTTGTCCATCAAAATAAATTTTATGCCAATTACAAAGGAATGCTGCGGTTATATAAGAAATTTATATTGTAAAATCAGAAAATTTTACTATAAAAGGAAGAAGATGCCTCCGTGCTTATACTGATCCGATTTTGGTTTTTCTGTCATTCCGGTTTTCGGATGATTTTTCTTCTTAGGGTCTGTAACGAAATAAACTGTCTCAAACCCTAAGGGTTTTGAAAACCCTCAGGGTTTTCCGGACAAAAGCATTGTACAGGTTATTTC
>CAZDIU010000327.1:0-5645 GCA_964505535.1 uncultured Desulfobacterales bacterium
GAGGGGAATGCTCAGGGAAACGGCCTCTCCGATCAGGAGTCCGGCGATACATTTCCCCGGAATGCTCATCCCTGAAATAGCGGGAAAAATCATCATCTTCCCTGAACAGAGGGATGCCATGTCTGTTCCGGGGAACAGAACAGCCCCTGCGGGCATTTGATTTTGCAGGGGACTGTTTTTTTATCCGTACACGATTTGGCTTTTCAATTGCCAAACTTTCAGTTCGGCACTCCCTCTTCTCCGGAAGAGAAATTTCACGATTTTCTGTTTTTTCGGAAAAATATTTTGATAAATCAGTATGTTTTTCATAAACCGGAATTCCGTGTCTGTTGACAGCCCTTCCGGACCCTTTCCTGTTTTTTTTCCCGGAATGTCCGGGCCGGGAAGTTTCGTTTTCCTGAACCTGAGAGACTGTTTTTTGTGAAGCACAGCGTTGAGGTGTCTCTTTATGGCTTTTCTCCTCTTCCGGAATGTTTTTCTTTTCAGATTTGAATTTATTCTGTCTTTTCAGATGGATATATGATGCCTGGGAATCCTTTTTCTGAAGCACCTGTTTTTCGGTCTTTCCCGAAATGTTTGCAAAGATTTTTTTCAATATGGAAAACATGAGACTCCTGTATGATTTTTTCCCACAGAGGACACGGAATTTTTCCAGATGGCGCAGCGGTTTTTCCGCTTTTCCCTCTTTGTTCAGTGCGGGACGGTTTTTATTCGTTTACCAAAAATCTGTGAATTTGCCGGTTCTGATCTCTGGCCTGAACCGGTCTTTCGGTGTTTACATTTCTTCTGTCTTTGTGTTATCCTGATTCTCAAAACACCAAGTCCCCGCAGTCGCTGCGAGGGCTGCTGTTTTGCTGTGCTTTTGCAGGAAATACAGATTTTCACCCGATAATCAAGTTTTTTCTTCTGACCGGATTTTTTTGTGCCGGACATTCGATGCAGATACTGAAATGACAGAAAATCTCTTATTATACAAAGATCTGTTTGAATACGCGCCGGTGGGCATTCTGCGCTCCACACCGGAGGGCCGTCTGCTGGACGCGAACCCGGCACTGGCACGGATGCTGGGATATGATTCTGCAGCGGAATACCTGTCTTCGGTAAAGAATATTGCCAGTGACGTGTATGTCAATCCGGGCCACCGTAAAAAACTCATGGATCTGACAGGAAAACAGGATCGGGTTCTGAATTTTGAAAGCTGTTTTTACCGCAAAGACGGCTCTGTCATGGACTGCCGGATTCATGTGCGCACTGCCCGGGAAAAAGACGGAAGAGTGAAATACCTGGAAGGTTTTGTCGAGGACATCAGTGAACAGAAAAGCATTTCCAGAGCATTGAAAGAAAATGAAATCCGGTACCGGGTTGTGTTTGAGAACACGGGAACCGCAACCATCATCATTGAAAAGGACATGACCATTTCCCTGGCCAATGCCGGATTTCAAAAGCTGACCGGATATGCCAAGGAGGAAATTGAGGGAAAGATGAAATGGCCTGCCATTATTGCCTTTCCTGAAGATTTGGAAAGGATGGTGCGGTATCATTTCAACAGGAGAAAATCTGCGGAAAGTGTTCCCATTGAATATGAATTCACTCTGTCAGACCGCTTTGGAAACCGGAAAAATGTTTTTGCACGGGTGGATATGATTTCCGGAACCGAATGCAGCGTGGCCTCGATTCTGGATGTCACTTCTCTGAAAAGTGCAAAGCGCAGTCTGCGGGAAAGCGAATCAAAACTCAGCGGCATTGTGGAGGCTTTTGAGGGATTCATCTATATCTGTTCAGCGGATTTCCGGATTTCCTTTATGAACCGATCCCTGAAAAACTTCATCGGACCGGACAAAAGCGGAGAATTCTGCTATCAGATTCTGTACGGACGGGAAGCCCCATGTGAATGGTGTGCGCGCAAAAAGGTGTTCGCGGGGGAAACCGTGAAATACGAGTTCCGCAGGCCCAGGGACAGACGCTGGTGCTATGCGGTCAGTTCCCCTGTGTTTGACGCGGATGAGGCAGTGATATTCCAGCAGACTGTGATTCTGGACATCCATGAGCGCAAGCAGGCTGAACTTGCGGTAAAAGAAAGGGATGTTTTTCTGCAAAAGGAAAACATACGCCTGCGTTCGGCTGCCAAGGACCGCTACCGGTTCGGCAGCATTGTGGGCAAAAGCATGGTCATGCAGCAGGTGTATGAGATGATTCTCCGGGCTGCTGCTGCGGATGCAAATGTCATCATTTACGGTGAATCCGGCACAGGCAAGGAACTGGTGGCCCGTGCTGTTCATGACATGAGCGAACGCAACGCAAACCGCTTTGTGCCGGTCAACTGCGGCGCAATTCCGCGGGACTTGATGGAGAGTGAGTTTTTCGGATACCGCAAGGGCGGTTTTACGGGCGCGGACAGGGACAAGCCCGGTTTTTTTGATCATGCGTCCGGAGGAACCCTGTTTCTGGATGAACTCGGGGAAATTTCCGAAGACATGCAGGTGAAACTGCTCCGTGTGCTGGAAGGCGGCGGATATACCCCCATCGGCGGCCTGGAAATCCGGAAACCGGATGTCCGCATTATTGCCGCGACCAACCGCAATCTGGAACAGTTGATCCGGCAGGGACGCATACGGGAGGATTTTTTCTACCGGATTCACATTATTCCTGTGTATATGCCCCGGCTGTGGGAACGCAGGGAGGATATTCCGCTTCTGGCAGAGCATTTTCTGAAAAAATACGATCCCACCGGCAGGGCAGTGCTCAGCGGTCATGATTTGGATATGCTGCGGGATTATGACTGGCCCGGAAATGTCCGGGAACTGGAAAACACCATACAGCGGTATGTGAGCCTGAATTCACTGGATTTTCCCGGTGGACGCATCCGCCGCGGAGCAGCGAATGTCACTGCTCCGGCCGGAAATATGCAGGACGGGAATCCCTCTTTGCAGGACGCTGTCGAACATTTTGAAAAAAAACATATTTTGGGTGTATTGGAAATCTGCAAGTGGAACCGCACAAAGGCCGCAAAAATGCTTGGGGTGGGCCGCAAAACCCTGTATCTGAAAATGAAGCAGCTCGGCATACGGGAGCATTGACACAGACAAAGCAGATTGACCGTTGCCCTTCCAAAATTTATGTGCTATGATATTTAATTTTTTTGAGTATCACCCGAATCAGTTGAAAACGGAAAGGGGGACAGCCCCTGTCACGATGTCACGACAGAATACAACCCTATACGAATACAATCGGAAACAGAATGCACAGAAAACTTGTTATCAACGTCAGCAATCATGAAACCCGTGTGGCGTTTCTGGAAGAGGGAACCATTGCTGAACTGTTCATAGAGCGCAAAGATGATTCTGACATAGCCGGAAACATTTACAAAGGCAGGGTGCAGCGGGTTCTGCCGGGAATGCAGGCCGCTTTTGTGGACATTGGCCTGAATCAGGCGGCCTTTATCTATGTGGATGATGTGATCGGAGACAGACTTCAGGAGTATCAGGATCTGTTCCCGGATATCGAAGAAACCGATGAAGATACTTCAGGAACCGGCACAGCCGCAGTACAACCGGAACCGGATATCCATATTGAGGACATCCTGTGCGAAGGACAGGAAATCATGGTGCAGGTGGCCAAATCCCCCATAGGAACCAAAGGTTCCCGTGTCACCTCCTATCTGTCCCTTCCGGGCCGTTTTCTGGTGCTTATGCCATCTTCGGATCATGTGGGCATATCCCGCCGGATTGAGGACGAGGAGGAGCGCATCCGGCTGAAAACCCTGATCACCTCTCTCCGGGAATACAACCTGGGGTATATTGTCAGAACCGCTGCCGAAGGCGTTCAACGGGAAAAACTTGTCAACGAGATGGTGTTCCTGAAAAATCTCTGGGACAATATACAGAGAAAATACAGGGAACTTCCTGCTCCCTCCCTGCTGCATCAGGAACTGACGGTCAGTCTCCGCGCCGTCCGGGATCTGCTGACCCATGATGCGGATCAGCTGATTGTGGACTCACGGGAAACCTACCGTTCGGTTCTTGAGTTTCTTGAAACCTTTATGCCCCGGCTCAAAGATTCGGTGGAACTCTATGAGGGCAGAGAACCCATTTTTGATGCCTACAATCTGGAAGGGGATATTTCCCGCGCATTGAAAAAGAAGGTATGGCTCAAATCCGGAGGCTATATTGTCATTGAACATACCGAGGCATTGGTGGCCATTGATGTGAACACAGGCCGTTATGTGGGCAAGCACAATCTGGAGGAAACCATTCTCAAAACCAATCTGGAAGCTGTAAAAGAGATAGCCTACCAGATCCGGCTGCGGGACATCGGAGGCATTATCATCATTGATTTCATTGACATGGAGAAAAAATCAAACCAGGAGAAGATCTTCAATGCTCTGAAAGAGGCTGTGAAAAAAGATCGGAACAAAACCCATATCCTGCCCATGTCCGATATGGGACTCATCCAGATGACCCGGAAGCGGATCCGCAAACCATTAAACCGCCTCCTGTGCGAACCCTGTTTCTACTGTGAGGGCGAGGGCTATCTCATGTCCCGTCAGTCCATCTGCTACAATATTTATCGGGAAGCCATGCGTCAGGCCCAGGATATGTCAGGAGGAAGAATGACTATCCGGATGAATCCGGAAATTGCGGAACTGCTTCACGGTGAGGAAAACCATATCATTGCTTCCCTGGAGCAGATTATGGGAAAGCAGGTGGTGATTTATCCCAATGCGGATTTTCATATGGAGGAGTTCGATATTTTTGAAACCCTGAAGTGCTGAGAGCATTTTTTCATCTTGACGGAATGCGCTGTTTATGTTTAAATTATCTGGTTAATCTGCCGGGCATGAACATGCCCGGTTTTTGTCTGTATTTCTTGCTGTCATATTTAATTTATTTAACAAAAATGGAGGTTTGTCATGAAAAGAACATTTCAGCCCAGCCGGATTAAGCATGCCCGGACCCATGGTTTCCGCAAACGGATGTCCACCCCCCAGGGGCGCAATGTAATCAAACGGCGCAGAGCCAAAGGCAGAAAACGGCTGACGGTCTGAGGCCATTACCGGGGCGTAAACATCAAGGACTGCGGAAACGGTACCTGTTGAAATTTTCCTACAGCAAAGCAGACAGGATTTTAAAACGAGCCGAATATCTCCGGCTGTCAAAGTCCGGACAGAGAATCCGCAACAGGTATTTTATTGCATATGTGGGAGAAGGAAAAAACGGACGGAGCCGCCTGGGAGTCACTGTGACAAAAAAAACAGGCAATGCCGTGATCCGCAACCGGATGAAACGCCTGTGCAGGGAATTTTTCCGTCTGCACAGGAACTCAATTGCAGGGAAACGGGATATCAATATTGTTGTTACAAAGGAAGCCGCACAACTGCCGGGCAAAAATTTTTTTTTATCGCTTCAGAACCTGTTTGACAGAATTGACAGTGGGTATCGTTAAAACCATACTGCTCACATTCATACGGTTGTATCAGTGCATACTATCCCCTGTTCTGAGGCCTTCCTGCCGGTTTTATCCAAGCTGTTCACATTATGCTTATCAGGCCATCTCCCGTTACGGGGTGGGGAAAGGACTTGTTCTTTCCCTGAAACGGATCCTGAGGTGTCATCCCTTTCACCCCGGTGGATTCGATCCTGTCCCCT
>CAZDIU010000328.1:0-5575 GCA_964505535.1 uncultured Desulfobacterales bacterium
CAAAAAATGAGGTTTGGAGTCCAAAAACCTCTTGACATTTAACACAGTCGCTGCATTTATCCAGAATTCAAAACAGTGTGGTCATGTACTACAAAGCCACATTCGTTTTTATGTTATCAAAATCACCGTGTCGGATTACGCTCACGCTAATCCGACCTGCATTTATCCAGACAGACACCTGATTCTCCAAAATTTAACTTGGTCGTGCAATAGTGCTTTGTCAAAATAAAACTGACGGATACATTTTTTTGCTGTCTTTGTGCTTTTTGCGGTTAAAATCTGTCACAATAAACTTGACAAAGCAGCAGCAGCTCGGATTGGCGTATTTCAGCAAGCTCAATAACCAAGCGTAATAATTCAACTTGGTCATGTAATCGTTTTTTGAACTTATGGCATCCGCAGCAGCCGGTTCAGGAGCATGGGCCGGACACCCGCGATTATCTCTTCAAGCCATTTTTCATCCCCAAAGCGCAGGGATTCGGACATCTCCCTGAGTTCACGGGGCAGTTTCCGGGCCAGATCCTCCAAAGACTGGTTCAGAAGATTTTTCATATCCGGATCAGAGGGAATTTCATCAAAAATGCGCACCAGTTCTCCCACAGGTCCGTCCAGAGAAAGGGAATCTGTTTCAGGGGGACGGGTGCGGAAAAGGATTTTTTCCACCCAGACCTGCTCTCCGGCTCTGTCCAGCACTGCCCCGCGAATCTGCTGGGTCCAGTGTTCCGGTCTGGCGCTCAGATTCTCATGGGCAGATGTGATTCCGCTCAGTTCCACGCGCAGGGCCAGGGGAAGTCCCTCATTTGCATCCAGAACCGTCTGCATCTGTTCACAAATCTGCTCCACAGCCGCATATCCGTCCTCTGCACGGGAAATATCGGGCCGCAGCATTTCCCATCGCAGCACATCCAGCGGATGAAACTCCGGTTTTGCCCTGCCGTCTGCATCCACTTCCACCACCATGCAGCCTTTGGGGCCGCTTTCCCGGATATGGCGTCCCTGAATATTGCCGGGAAAGATTATATGCGGCTCCTCAGACAGAATCTCTTTTTTGTGCACATGCCCCAATGCCCAGTAATCATAGCCCCTGTCTTTCATATCTGAAACCGTGCAGGGTGCATAGGGTTCATGGCCTTCCCGTCCTGTCGCGCAGGTGTGCAGCATTCCGATATTGAAATATCCGGGCCGGGCCTCGGGATAGGCTGTCACCATGTTTTTTTTCACTCCAGGAGCGGAAAATCCCTGACCGTGAATCACGGCACTGCTTTTTTCCAGGCAGATGCTTTCCGGGCTGGCAGTGGAAAGCATCTGCACATTGTCCGGCAGGCGCAGCACACGGGTCATGCGGCTGGCAGCATCATGGTTGCCGGAAATGACAAAAACCGGAATATCCGCATCCCGGAGCCGGGACATGCGGGAAACAAAATGCAGACCGGTATTGTAGTCTTTCCATTCGCCGTCATACAAATCTCCGGAGATCAGAACAAAATCCGCAGATCGGGCAAGTGCGAGATCCACCAGATTTTCCAAAGCCCGGCGTCCGGCCCCGCGCACCGCATCCGCGGGTGCGCCCTCGTATCGATCCAGATTCCGCAGCGGACTGTCCAGATGAATGTCAGCCGCGTGAAGAAAGGTGAGCATGGGAGAATTCTTTCATGATTTTTGTCAGTTATCATTATCTTTGCAGGGAAGGAAACCGTCACGGGCAAAGTGGCCTTTGCCCGTGGGAAATCATATCCTATTTTTCATCCTCCTGGGTGCAGAAATACTCAATGGTCTTCTGCGCGCAGGTCTTGCAGTAGCCCAGTTTGTTGAGCATGGTGTCCACCATCCGGTCATAGAGTTTCTGGTTTTCCTCATTGGTGCGGTTGGCCAGCGCTCCGATGAGACTGCCCGCGCCCGCAATGTCGGATTTGAGACGCACATCTGTGACAGCCTTGACCAGTTCCAGATTGTCCATGAAATCATAATCCGGATTCACGGAAATCTTCTGACCGTAAATCTTGCGGATCGAGGTGCGGAAACTTTCCCGCTGTTCAGTGGTTTTCAGTCCCAGCCGCTCTTCCACGCTCTGAATATAGCGTTCATCAATCTTCAATGCCCGGAGTTCACCGGTTTGGGGATCCTTGTATTTCCACATCTTGTCCGGCCCCAGATTTTCCGCGTCAATGCCGATGATCATGTTCACATAATTCATCACGTCCTTGCGGATGGCCAGCGGTTCATCCATGTAGGCATTGAACATCTCGGTCATGATGCGTTCCCGGTACAGTCCCTTGCCGATTTTGATGTCTTCCAGATACTTTGTCCGGTCATTGGCATCCGGCACATAATCCAGAATCACCCGCTCCAGGGTTTTGAAAATATCATAGGCAAACATGCACTGGCCTTCATTGGTTTCCGAGCTTTCAATGAGCAGTTGCAAAGCACGGCCCAGGTTGCGCTGTCCCAGTCCCTTCTGACCGAAGCGTTTGATGATGTCCGGATTCTGGTTCAGGGTGTCAATGACCTCTGCAAGAGTTTTGATGCTCTTTTCTCCCGCGACTTCACCTGCCGCGAGTTTCATGGTTTCCACAGGTGTGAGTTTTTCCGAATAGGGCAGCCGCGTCAGAACAACAGACACGGATGCAGCATAATTGAGATTGGGATCCTGGTGCAGACTTTCCCGGTTGATGGTGGTGCGCGGCTCACTGCCGATGGTGTAGTCTGTGAGATCCTTCTGAAGTTTGTAATTGGTGTTGTGGGAAACATAGCAGATGCGGCACCGGTCCACAATGGGAGCCTCTTCTTTTTCCGCGAGGAAGCGGTTGAATTCCGAGTTGTTGCTGGTCGCAATGATCAGCGTGTCAATGGGCCATTTGAAACCGTCTATCTCAATGTTCCGGTTCTGGATGACGCCCAGATACACCTGCACCAAATCCTTTTTGTTTTTGAAAATCTCATCGCTGAAATGAATGCCGCCTCCGGCCACCCGCGCCAGTGCGCCCCGCCGCAAATCAAAGCGGTAGGGATTGTTGGTGTCTGTGATGTGGAGCAGGCGCTGAATGGATTCCTCACCCAGCAGATCCACAGCGGAAGAGGTGATTTTGTCCTTGGCCGGATACTTGCCCGTGACAGTTCCCAGACTTTCCACCAGAGGAACAGGAATGATTTCAATGAATTCAAGCATTTTTTCCACGTCCCCGGTGCAGTGGTACCGAATGTCATTCCAGATATAACCGCTGCATGCACCCAGGGGCCGGTAATTGTCATATATTTTTTCCAACTGCGCATCTGTGAATCCGATTTCCCTTGCCAGCCAGGTTCTGGTTTCCTCCTGAGTTTCAAAAAGATTCATGGCCAGTACCATGGGATCCTCATAGGTCTGGGATTCAATGGCCCGGATTCTGCCGTAGGTTCCCAACTGATCAATTTGGTTGAATTTGAAAGTGTATTTCCGGTTTTCCGTCCGGGTGAGGAAGTTGCGGTACCGGTTGCAGAGCAGTTCCACAAAAAAGGTTTTTCCGTTTCCCGGCTCTCCCACCAGCACATAGGCCATTTCAGCCGAAGAACCGCCCTCAGCCGCGTCTTTGACATAGGAGACAAAACTGTTGATTTCATCATACATGCCGATCACATGCTTTTTGCCTGTGCGGAATACACTGAAATCGTAAGTTGTTTTTCCGTTTACCACCACTTTGCTGATGTCGCTTTCCAGAATCATGCGGGCCACACCCTGAAACGCGTTCTCAAAACAGCGTGTTCCCTCTTTTACAGCCTGCATATGGCCGCGGAGTGTCGCATTGTTATGAACAGTCATTTTTTACCTCCCTGTGGATTGATGAACAAAAGACATTGGCGAAAATAAAAAAATGGCACAGGCTTCCAGCTTGTGCTGCAGGACATGAACAAGCAGGAAACTTCCTTGCGTTACGCAGCATTTTGGGAATGATTGCTTTTTTTTGTTTTTTTATCAACAGATTTTTTTGAATTCTCCGGTGTTTTTTCCGCTGCATCCGCATCAAGTTTGCGGATTCTCTCTTCCGCGAGTTCCGTATAGACCGGATCAATGTCATATCCCGCATAGTTTCTCCGGTTTTTCACCGCAGCCACACAGCTTGTGCCGCTGCCGCAGAAAGGGTCCAGTACCGTGTCCCCTTCAAATGTGTACAACTGAATCAGGCGGTGAGGCAGTTCTTCGGGAAAGGGCGCGGGATGCCCGATTTTTTTTGCGGAAACAGCCGGAAATTCCCAAACACTTTTTGTCCATGCAATGAATTCCTCCCGGTTGATGGTGCTTGCTCTTGCTTCCTTTTTCCGGGAAAAGGAATCTTTTGAAAAAACAAGAATATATTCATGAATATCCCGCAGAACCGGATTGGAGGCTGACATCCAGCTTCCCCAGGCTGTGGAAGGGCTGGCACTGGAAGCCTTGTTCCAGATGATCTCCCCGCGCATGAGATAACCGATCTCCAGCATATCCGCAATGATATAACTGTGCAGAGGGATATAGGGTTTGCGTCCCAGATTGGCAATGTTGATGCAGGCCCGTCCGCCTGTCACCAGCACCCGGTGGGTTTCCCGGAACACCCTTTTGAGCAGATTCCGGTATTCCTCCAGCGACAGATCCTCGTCATATTCCTTCTGCACATTGTAAGGCGGCGATGTCACCATGAGATGCACACTGCAGTCCGGCAGTTCATCCATGTGTTCCGCGGATTTGCAGAAAATCCGGTTGATGTTTTCCGGTTTGACAGGATTTTCAATATACTGAATTTTTTCAGGAGGTTTTTTCCCATCATAAAGTTTGCTGGTGTAAAATTTTTCAGAATCATGGTTGATTCTTCCCGAAGTTCCAAAGGAACTGGTTTGGGTTCCGCTGCGTTTGTACTGTTTTGCCATTCGGCTTCCTTTTCAGATGAAAAAAATATCTCCGATCGTCCCGGTTCACGAGCGGTTTTTGAGACAATCTGAGTTGCGCATTTCATCAGATCATCTGCCTGCACCGCATTGGCCGCATTTTTTTCAGTCATGGAGGATAGTTCTTCCAAAGAGACTGAAATTTCCTCAACTGCTGGTGACTGTTTCATGGAATCTGTGGACAACTGACGGGAGGAAATGACCAACTGTCCAATATTGTTCCCTGTTGTTATGCAAATGTCGGCAGTGGGCCAAATCAGTTGATGATGCAGAAAAAAACGCTCCCCTCCCTTAAGGGCAATGCTGTTGACTTAAGCAAAAAGTTCCCCTCCCCCTGCGGAAGGGGTCAGGGGAGGGGTAAAAATAACAGCCTGCAATTACAATCAGTTTTCACCCTCCCCCTGCCCCTCCCTCAAGGGAGGGGAGCCTTAAAGCAACAGCATTGTCCCTTAAGGGAGGGGCTTTTCGGAATCAGCCGATTTGACCCACTGCCCAAATCATTTACGGCATGGCTGATCATCGCGGTTTCATGCTCTTTTTCCGCGTTTGTTCTGTGACACAGATTCCCTTCTGCCATGCACCGGAGTGTATCTGTAATGGTATTGAATGATTTTATCAGTGAATTGATAAGTAAGGCAACATAAATTTTCGGGTGCAAAGTTTTCAGAAAAACCGGATT
>CAZDIU010000329.1:0-5572 GCA_964505535.1 uncultured Desulfobacterales bacterium
AGCCGGTAAATCAGAACAAAAAAGAGCGGAATGAAGAAAAGGACTATGAAGGTCGCGGAGACCATGCCGCCCGCAACAGCCGTGCCAATGGCTTTCATGGCGCCCGCGCCTGCGCCTGCGGCAATGGCAAGGGGCAGAACCCCGAAGAAAAATGCCAGCGAGGTCATGATGACCGGACGGAGCCGGGTTCGCGCCGCACCCAGGGTTGCTTCAAGGAGCCCGTCTCCATGCGCCATTCTGTCCTGGGCAAACTGAATGATCAGAATCGCGTTTTTGGTGGTCAGTCCCAGAGTGGTCAGAAAACCGATCTGAAAATACACGTCATTGGGAAGCCCCCGCCAGGAAGTGGCAACGGTTGCGCCCAGCAGTCCCAGAGGCAGCATGAGCAGGTTGGCAATGGGAATGGCCCAGCTTTCATACAGGGCTGCCACGCACAGAAAAATGACCAGAATGGAAAACGCATACAGCAGCGGAGCCTGTGCGGTGGACATGCGTTCCTGATAGGAAAGACCGGTCCAGTCAAATCCGATTCCCTGCGGCAGTTTTCCAGCGAGTTCCTCCATTGCCTGCATGGCTTCGCCCGAACTTCTGCCTGGTGCGGGTTCTCCCTGTATGTTCATGGACGGAAACGCGTTGAACCGCTCCAATCTGGGAGAACCGGAGGTCCATTTTCCTGTGGCAAACGCGGAAAAGGGAACCATTTTGCCGGAAACATTTCGCACATAAAGTTTGTCCAAATCCTTTGGCAGCATGCGGAACTGTGCGTCTGCCTGCACATAGACCCGTTTGACCCGTTCGGCCTGAATAAAGTCATTGACATAGGAACTGCCGAACGCGGCTGTGATGGTGCTGTTGATGGCACTGATGGGAACACCCAGAGCGCCTGCTTTTTCCCAGTCCACATCCACGCGGTACTGGGGAACATCCTCCATGCCGTTGGGACGGACACTCGCCAGCAGCGGATCCTGCGCTGCCATGCCAAGAAGCTGGTTTCTGGCATTCATCAGAGCCTCATGCCCCAGCCCGCCTTTGTCCTGCAACTGAAAATCAAAACCTGTGGCATTTCCCAGTTCCATTACCGCAGGCGGAGGAAAGGCAAAGATCATGGCTTCCCGAATCTGGGAAAATGCTCCCATGGCTCTGCCTGCCACAGCCCTGACTTTCAGATCCGGACGTTCCCGAAGATGCCAGTCTTTGAGACGGATGAATGCCAGTCCCATGTTCTGTCCCCTGCCCGCGAAACTGATGCCTGAGACCGTCATGCAGGAAGCCACTGCCTCTTCTTCCTTTTCCAGAAAAAAGGTTTTGACCCTGTTTTCCAGAACAGCCTTGGTCTGCTCCAAAGTGGCATTTGCCGGAAGCATAACCTGGCACATGATGATGCCCTGATCCTCATCCGGCAGATACGCGGTGGGCATTCTCATAAACAGATACCCCACCGTGACCAGAATGATCAGATAGATGAAGATATAGCGGAATTTGCGGGAAAAAGACCAGTTGACCAGTTTCACATACCGATCCCTGAGCCGGAAAAAGGTTTTGTCAAACCATCTGAAAAAGGGGCGCATGAAAAAAATCGTATGTTCTGCCGCGTCATGCCCAGGCTGAACCGGTTTCAGAAAGGAGGCGCAAAGCACGGGTGTCAGAATCAGAGCCACTGTCACAGACAGGAGCATGGAAGAAATGATGGTGACAGAAAACTGCCGGTAGATGATGCCGGTTGATCCCTGAAAAAAGGCCATTGGCCCGAAAACTGCGGAAAGCACCAGAGCAATGCCCACGAGCGCGGCTGTGATCTGATCCATGGATTTGGCAGTGGCCTCCCGCGCGGAAAGCCCTTCCTCGGTCATGATGCGTTCCACATTTTCCACCACCACAATTGCGTCATCCACCAGAAGACCAATGGACAGAACCATGGCAAACATGGTGAGCATGTTGATGGAAAATCCGAAAAAGCTGAGAGAAGCAAAGGTTCCCAGCAGTACCACCGGAACCGCAATGGTGGGAATCAGTGTGGCGCGGATGCTTCCCATGAATACGTACATGACCAGAAAAACCAGAATAACCGCCTCAATCAGGGTTTTGACCACTTCCATAATGGCCACCTGTGTGAAGGGCGTGGTGTCATAGGGATACACCACCTTCATTCCGGCCGGAAAATACCGGCTCATTTCCTCCAGTTTGGCCTTGACCGCATTCGCGGTATCCAGCGCATTGGCTCCCGCGGCCTGACGGATGGCCATGGCTGCAGCAGGTTTGCCGTTGTAATAACCTTCTATGTCATAGGTTTCAGTTCCCAGCTCGGTTCTTCCGATGTCCTTCACTCTGACCACAGAACCGTCCGGATTGATGCGAATGGGAATATCCGCGAATTCCTCAGGTGTTTTCAGCATGCTCTGCACCATGATGGAGGCATTCAGCCGCTGTCCCTCAACCGAGGGGGAGCCGCCAAACTGGCCTGCTGAAACTTCCGCATTGTAGGAGCGCAGCGCGGTCACCACATCCGCTGTGGTCAGTCTGAACTCGGTCATCCGGTCCAGATTGAGCCAGATGCGCATGGCATACTGGGAACCGAAATTTTCCACCTCTCCCACGCCCGGAACCCGTGCAAGAATTTTTTCCAGGTTCGACTGTGAATAATCCCGCAGATCATTTCCGTCCATGGATCCGTCTTCGGAAATCAGGCCCACAATGATCAGATAATTTCGGGTGGCTTTGCCCACAGACACACCCCGGCTTTGGACCACATCCGGAAGACTGGCCAGAGCGAGCTGCAGTTTGTTCTGCACCTTTGACCAGGCCACATCCGGATCAGTTCCGGGTGCGAAGGTCATTTCAATGCGGGAACTTCCCGAAGAATCACTGGTCGCGGACATATAAATCATGGATTCCAGACCGGTCATTTTCTGCTCAATGATCTGGGTTACACTCTTTTCAACCGTTTCCGCAGAAGCACCGGGATAAAACGCGGAAATATAGATGGACGGCGGCGCAATGGGCGGATACTGGGAAATGGGCAGATTGTAGATGGCCAGACAGCCCAGCACCATGATGGAAATGGCAATGACCCAGGCAAAAACCGGCCGATCCAGAAAAAATCGTGAAAGCATTGTTTTTTCCTCCCTTACTTTGATGGGGCCGGGGTTTTGTCCGGATTCTGCCGGTTTTCAGCGGACTGCCCTGCCTCTTTCCCTCCGGCCTCCGGGAGGGACGAAGGGGTGGCCTGGGCGATTCGCACGGTTGCTCCGGGTCTGACTTTCTGCAGTCCTTCCACAACGATCTGATCTCCGGGTTTGAGTCCCAAGATGACAATCCATTTGTCCCCAAGGGATCGGTCAAGAATCAGAGATGCCTGTTCCACTTTGCTGTCAGCCGTTACCACCAGAGCAGAGGGATTTCCCTTGTAATCGCGGGAAACAGCCTGCTGGGGAATCAGGATGGCCTGATCATTGACTCCCTCCTCCACCACTGCCCGCACAAACATGCCGGGCAGAAGCATGTCATCAGGATTGGGAAAAACAATGCGCAGGGTCACGGAACCTGTGGTCGGATCAACGGTGACATCCTGAAACTGCAAATCACCTTTTTCGGAATAGACTGTGCCGTCTTCCAGAAACAGAGAGACCTGACTTTGATCCGATTCATTCCTGCTCAGGCTTCCGGACTGCATACGCTGTTTGAGGCGCAGCAGTTCTGTGGTGGACTGGGGCACATCCACGTAAATGGGATCAAGCTGCTGAATTGTGGCAAGTGCGACCGGCTGATAGGCAGTCACCAGACCGCCTTCCGTGATATTGGATTTGCCGATGCGTCCGGAAATGGGCGCAGTGATTTTGGTATAACCCATATTGATCTGCGCGGTTTTCAGTGCGGCTTCAGCCTGCTGAATGCCTGCTTCTGCCGAAGATATGGCTTTGCGGTCGCTTTCCACCTGCGCTTCAGCCGCTTTCAGACCGGCCTGGGCAACCTGTGCCTCGGTGACATACTGATCGCGCTGACTGACAGAAACTGCTTTGTCAAGCAGCAGTTCCTCGGCTCTTTTGCGGTTGGTGCGGGCAAGATCCAGCACTGCTTTCTGTCTGGCAACTCCGGCAAGACCTCCTTCCAAAGCTGCCCGCGCCCGCTTGGCAGATTCTTTTGCCACAGCAAGATTCGCCTGTGCATTGTCCAAAGCTGCCTGAAACGGGGCCGGATCAATTTCATAAAGCACCTGACCCGCCTGAACTTCAGCTCCTTCCGCAAACAGGCGTTTCAGAATCAGGCCGTTGATCTGTGGACGGATTTCCGCGACCCGCAGTGCGGAGGTGCGGCCCGGCAGTTCTGTGGTCAGCGTGATTTTCTGTGTTTCAACCGTCATGGTGACCACCTCCGGCGGAGGAGGAGCCTGCTGGGGACTCTGAGCCTGCTTTTTATTCTCGCATCCTGTCAGGAAAAAAACGGACAGGACAAGCAGAAATACACTCAATTTGAGTGAGTTGGAAAAAAATTGTCTGATCTGCATTTTTTCATCCTTAAAAATATAATTGAATTAAAGTGCTGAAAACAGATTTGCCATCACCGGGCAATGAGGCCCTTGAAAAGAATGTTTAAAATTATATCCGGATCTTCCGGGCATGGGTACTGTTCGGGAGATTCCATCCAGAGAACCAGAAACGAGTTGCACAGACTGTCGAGCGCAACTGCCAGATGATAGGGCTGTGCGATCCGCTGAAAGATTTTTTTCTGCATTCCGCTTTCAAAGATGTCTGCAAGCGCGTGCATGAATTTTTCATATCGATCCCGGATTTCCTTATCCAGTCCGGCTTTGATATTGAAGTTGGCTTCACGGGTTTCGGCAAAATAAAGACGTATGACAGCGATGCTGTCCCTAAACACTGTATTGTGGGCTTTTACATAACTGCGAAGTTTTTCCATCTCATTGTCCGCGTTTTCCACAGATTTTGTCACTGCTTCATGGAATCTGTCAGAAGTTTCAATAAGAAGCGCATGGTAAAGATCCTTCTTGTTTTTGAAGAAGTTGTAAAGGGTTCCCACCGCATACTCTGCCTCCTTTGCAATTTCGTGCATGGAGACATTGTGAAACCCCTTTTCCGAGAACAGTTTCAGGGCAGCGGCAAGTATCTCCCGGCGCTGACGGAGCCTGTCTCTTTCACGCCGTGAGAGTTTCTGTTTCTGCATTATCTTTCCTCCGGGCATAGGGGTTGTAAAAAATAACCTGTGCAATTTTCCATTGGCAAACCCTGAGGGTTTTCAAAACCCTCAGGGTTTACAACAGCTTATTTTGATACAGACCCATACGGTTGCCTGACTCTGTGAATCTGACGTCAGGTTTGAATATATGACACGAAATTCAATTTATGACAGACATGTTCGAATGTCAACCGGAAATTTGGAATCCGGCCAATTTTTTTGATTCAGGAATTTTTGGATGGATTCAAATATATTTGAAATAACAGAATGACAGATTCATATGAAATCTGAAAAACAACTGGAGGGTAAACCTTCGTGAAACTTTGTTACTTCGTGACAGAAAAAAAACATCATTATACCGCTTACCGCAATTTACAGGTAT
>CAZDIU010000330.1:0-5565 GCA_964505535.1 uncultured Desulfobacterales bacterium
CATTTTTCGGAAATTTCCGCAGGCTGCGCTTCGGCAGATGCGCCCAGAAAGGTGAACATGGTTCTCTGCGCGTCCGGAGTAATAACGGAAAGCACCCGGCCCGTGGGGGAGGATGAGGTGAAAAGAAGCGGTTCCACCTGATGACTTTTCAGTTCCTCTGTAAACAGATCCCCCATGCGATCCTGTCCCTTTTTCCCCACAAAACGGGCTTTTCCGCCCAGTTTTCCCACCCCGATGAGGGTATTGCAGGCAGAACCGCCGGATACAATCAGCGGCGTCTGTGATGACTGGGAAAGGATTTTGTCAATCACATCCGGTTCCACATAGGTCATTCCGCCTTTTTGCGCGCCTGTGTTTTCCAGAAAGGAATCATCCGCGCGCACCAGTATGTCCATCAGCACGGAACCGATACCGGCCACCATGCCTTTATGTTTCTTTTTTGCCACGTTATGCTTTCTCACCATACCAGGGATTTATGAATCCAGCCTTCATCTCCGTCCGAATGGCGGATGTGAATCCATTCCCCTTCCTGTTTGATCACCTGAAAAGGAACCCCTCTCTCCACAGTGAAGACAATATTGTGATTTGTACCGGGGCCGGAACGAACATTGCAATTGTCCTTTATGGCGATTACAGAAGGCTCCTTTGATACAATGTCTTTGTGTATCCAGCCTCTGTCCCCTTCAAAATCCTGAAAGTAATACCAGGGCCCCTGATTTTTGATGACCTCAAGCGGGTGATATTTTTCCAGTTTCCACAGAATTTTGCTGTCGGTGTCCGGCCCTGACCGGACATTTCCCAGATTCACATTGACTGTCATGCGTTCGGCATACGCGGCAGAACTTAAAGCAATCAGGATAAAAAAAGGGAAAAACCATCGAACTGATTTCATAGCAGAGTCCTCTTCCTTAAAATAGAAAAATCAATATTTGATCCGCTTCACCGTGTTTTTCATCTTCAGCGGGGAAACAGACCGCTCTGACCTCCCTGGCATAATCATGCCTGATAAAATTCCATTTCCGGCAGTTTCACACAGGTCAGCCGGTTGCCGTAAACCGCACCTGTGTCAATGCCGATTTTGTTGTTCTGCACCAGCGGTTCCGGAAAAGGGGTATGTCCGAACACCACCCGTTTCCCGAAATCACAGGACGAATAAACAAACTGGCTGCGTATCCAGAGCAGATCCTCGGGTTTCTGGTCTTCCAGAGGAACCTTTTCCCTGATGCCCGCGTGGACAAAAATATATTCCTCTGACTCATAATAAAGGGACAGAGAAGAATAAAAACACAGATGCTCTCTGGGAACTGTGTACATGCCGGTGCCGGAATTGTGCGCCATATAGCTTTCCAGAGTCTGTCGCCCCCCATTGGAAAGATAGGAGCTGCGCTCCAGCCCGGTCAGATACTGGCTCAGCATCTCCTCATGGTTTCCCCTGAGAAAGACAATGCCCGGTATGTGTTTTTTCAGACGAATCAGATAGTCTGTCACCAGAAAGGAATCCGGGCCCCGATCAATATAATCTCCCAGAAAAACAAGAGTATCCTCTGCGGGGTTATAGTCTTTCAGGACTTTTTCCATAAGACGCACAAGTTTGTCATGGCATCCGTGAATATCCCCTATCGCATAAAGGCTTCCCATGTTTCATGCCATCACAAACACGCGCCGGGGCCGGTCCATCCGCCAGATGCCTTCTTCTTCGGCCATACGCAGGGCATCTTTGCAGTCACTTCGGGACGGATACTCCCCAAGCCCCTCCACTTCAGCAGCTCTGCCGCAGGGACGGTACTGGTGCATGACATTGACATAGGTGTCTGCGGAAATTTCCTTTGCAACAAAGCGCATAATCTCACGGGTTCCGGCCAGCCCCCGCGGCAGCACCAGATGCCGGATCAGCAGCCCCTGCCGGGCCAGTCCCTCCTCATCCATGACAAGATCGCCCACCTGCCGGTGCATTTCCCGAATGGATTTCCGGGCAGCTTCAGGATAATCTGCCGCATTGCAGGCTTTCCGGGCCAGTTCCGAATCCCAGAATTTGAAATCCGGCATGTAAATGTCCACAATTCCCTCCAGCAGTTTCAGGGTGCGTACCCTGTCATAGGCCGAGGTGTTGTAAACCAGAGGAATGCAAAGGCCGTTTTCAGCAGCAGTATCCAGGGCCTCAAGAATCTGGGGAACCACATGGGAAGGCGTGACAAAATTGATGTTGTGACAGCCCTGTTTCTGCAAATCCAGCATGATTCGGGCAAGCTGTTCCGCTGATACCGGCTCTCCCGCTCCCTCATGGCTGATGTCAAAATTCTGGCAGAACAGGCACAGCAGATTGCAGTGGGTGAAAAAAATTGTTCCTGACCCGCGGGTTCCCACCAGCGGAGATTCTTCGCCAAAATGGGGGCCGAAACTGGACACCCATGCCTTTTCGCCTGTTTTGCATACACCGGTTTCCCCGGAAATCCGATCCACACCGCATTTTCGCGGGCAAAGGGTGCAGGCTGTCAGCATCTGCCGGGCCTGCTGAATCCTTTCCTTCAGAATTCCCCTTTTCCGGGTTTCAATATACAGGGCTTCCATCATTATTTTTCCGGTCTGACCATTATTTTTTCTGCAAATCCGCGTCCCAGGGCATAGCGCTTGCAATCCGCTGCAACAACGATTTGTCCGTTGCCGGTATTGGTAATCACTTCCACCCTGTCCCCAATGCGCAGTCCCATGCTTGCCAGCCGCATACGGGAAGTCATTCCGCCCGTGATTTCCCGTATGGCAAGCACTTCCCGCTGTTTTGCATACGCGAGGGGAATCAGGGGCTTTTTCTCACTCAGACATTCAGAGCATATGCCGTAAATCTTCAGCCCGTGCTGGAGCATATGAAAACCGTAAGCTGAGGCAATCCGCACCTGCACAGCCTCCAGTTCCTCATTTCTGAATTCCGTGATCTTTCCGCACCGGGTGCAGATCAGGTGATCATGATGCTGTCCCAGATGTCTGTGCTCATAACGCACCACGCCGTCATCAAATTCATTTTTCTGCGCGAAACCGAAACGGCACATCAGCGAGAGTGTGTCCCGGACAAACTCCGGAGTAAAGACAAATCCCCGATCTTTCAGTATCTGAAAGAGTTCCGTATCTGTCACATGATATTCTGTATTCAGAAACACTTCCAGAATCCGGAACCGTTCCTCAAAACGATCTATCCTCTCCTGCCGGAACAGACGTTCAAACTGCTCTTTTTCCTGATAGTGAATCTGCTGCATGGCAGTGCATCCTCAGCGGGTAAGCCCCGGAACTTCGTAGGTGGAGCAGGAACCTGTGGAACATTGCCGTGTCTGCGTTTTGATTCCCGGTGAACCGGAACCGCTTCCCATTGCGTAGTTGGTGGAACTCATAACCCGCTCAAACTCCCCGGAATGGCATTTGGGACAGGCCATTTCCACCTTCTCATCCGAACGGGTGACAAGAATTTCAAAATATTCATCGCACTTCAAACATTTAAATTCATAAATCGGCATAACTGATCTCCTGTGTTCAGTTTTATTTGCAAAAGTCAAATTACATGGTTCATTTTTAATATGTTAAAATCCAAGGCTTTTTAAACTCTCCTTTCGGGCAGAATCCCTTTGCTGGCGGTTTCTGCAACTGTCACATTGTCAAATTCTTCAAAAACAACCAATTCAGATCTTGATTTTATTTGAGGAGAATCCGTAACTGGCACTTCCGCCAAAACAATATCTCCAAATTTATACATTGTTCCGGACTTCATCATAATTTTCTTTCCTGAATTCTTTATCAAATAAATTTGATAACAATACGTTTTATTCATTTCGCAGCATAATATAGAGCTAACCGGCGCTGCGATACCAGCGTCCGGTTGAGCGACTGGTTGGCAAATTATACATATTTCTGTCAATTATCTGAAGTTAAACCGGTTGGACAGCCTCTATAATACCCTTTGCCCACGGTGCTATCTGTGTATATACTTTTGTAATTCTGCCATCAGATACTCGGAATAGCAGCCGAGGATCTGAATCGGTTTCAGAGTTATCATAAAAATATATCCGGTCAATCAAAGGAAGTGCCTGAACACAATTGATAATTGCCCGATAGTAACGACTGATAATTTTTGGAATGGGAACATCGTGTCCGCCTCCCATAACTCTTTGTGCGACTCTCTGAGCATTGATTGACGGATCGTTTGTGCATACAAAGAAAAGCCGTATAAAGAAACCGGCAGATTTCGCTCTCTGCACAAACTCCAGCTTTTCATTTGATGAGAATACTGTTTCAAATGCCATACTGGTCGCAGTTTTCAAACAATTCTCCCGAATATTCTTAGCACTGTTCGCCGCTTTGATAACTGCTTCCGGGGAGTTCCAATCTCCGAATTCATTCTGTGCTATTAAATCAGGATTGATATACACACATCCTTCCATCCACTCATGACGCAGAAGTTTCTCTGTAATAGTCGTTTTACCTGCTCCGTTTGGCCCGGCTACTATGATTAATCTTGGTTTTTGTTGCGTTTGTGTCATGTTGGCGTCGTTATCTGAATACGGGATAGAGCCTGTTTTATAACTTTATTCAGTTTGTCAAAATGCTCATTCATAATTTTTTTTCTGTGATTTCGGGCTTCATTGCCTGCCTGTTTTATCAACAGAGACAGTTGGTCTTCCCCTTCTTCCGGATTATCCAAATTTCTCTTTGTTTCTTCCATATTTTTTACCTTAACCTGCTGTTAAATTTGTCAATACCGAAATAAGCGGCACGGCGATAGCCGTGGTACGCTTGATTGACCGGTTATGTGTCCTTCTGATGACTTTGTTGTTTTGAACACATAACAAAAAGTTCCTTGTGATGAACGACTGATAATCACTGCCGGAACATGAGGGCTTTATGATTTTCAATTTTCACCAGCTATCACACCATTGGCTTTCACAAGGAATACCGTCACCGTCACCGTCCATTTTTGTGCCGGAGCAATTCCTCAGATAAAACATTGCTTCTTCACATGATGTCATTTCTGAGCAGTACACTTTCCCTTCACAACTGTAAACTGTCTGTTCTGATGCAGCAGACTCTTTTTTCTGTTCCGGCGGAACATAGGTTGCCGACGAAGGCGTTGTTCCGATAACTTTATTGTAAAATCCGATAATTTTATTATAAAAACCGTTATAAAAAGCTAAAGTTGCCAAGATTAGCAGGATGATGCTGAAAAATACAGACAACCAATTCTTGCTATTATGGTTTCTGATATTTTTACTCTTCATTGGCGGAATTTCTGCAACACCTTCAATCTTGGCATTAACTGCTCTGTTTTTTCCGTCGTTGTCAATGTGAATCCGGTAATTAATTATATCCCCAACGGCGGGGCGGCGGCTCATTCTGTTTAAGTCTGAAATATGTATAAAAATATCTCTCTTTCCGTTCTCTGCCTCAATAAAGCCGAAACCCTTGTCATTATTCCAACGTTTCAGCCGTCCTTTATAAAAATCAGTTTCCATAGATTTACTCTTTTTTTGAACACATAACGGGCGGCGGATCAGCGGCGAAGGGCGGAAACGCCTTTGGCGTTTC
>CAZDIU010000331.1:0-5564 GCA_964505535.1 uncultured Desulfobacterales bacterium
AAAGCATCTCCGTATCCTGAGGGTTCTTTTCCAGCACAGCATCCACTCTTTTTCCGGCTTCATCAAATTTTTTTCCCAAAAAATAAAAGGTGGCCAGTTTGCGCTTTGCCTCTGCATTTTCCGGCTCAAGGGATTCCAGCAGGGAATACTCCCCGAAAGCCTCCTTTGCCTTTCCCAGTTTCAGATAGGTTTCCGCGAGCCGGCTGTGAACCTCCGCGAATTTGGGATCAAGACTCAGTGCATTTCTGAATTCAATTTCCGCCTCTTTGAACTGGCCTTTGTCATAATAGGTTTTCCCTTTTTCAAAATGTGAGACTTTTTTTTCCTCGTCCGATGTGCATCCGCAGACCATAAAAGAAAAAAACACAAAAAAGAAAAAAGCCCTTTTCAGCAGTTTCATCAGAATACCTCCGGAATTTTTTTTGTTCCTGATTGATTCAGATACAGATTTCAAGACAAAAAAATGCCATCCGGAATCCCTGTCTTCCTCATAAAAGACGCAGTTTTTTCGGACAGACATTTGCCTGAAAAAGCGTATAGTTCTAAAATAAAAACGTTTTCATAAGATTTAAAAACCCTTTTTCTTTGAAGCCTCCCGTCAGCCAGTGAAAACATCTTCCCAAACCTCTGTATATTTCGTCAAGTGATGAAAAAATGCAACAGAAAAATGAAAAACATTTTCATTTCGATACCGGGATAAGTGAAAAAAATGAAGATTCCTGTTGCCTGTTTCTCCCTTTCATTGATATGATCTGCATTGGAAGATGAAAGGAATTTTCATCGGCAAATCTGTCTGAAACCATATGAACAGGGAGACAAAATTATGAGAAAATGGTATGTGGCATTTGCGGTCAGTGTGCCGGTTCTGCTGTTTTTCGCTCAGGTTCAGGCTGCGGAAAATCTGACAGACTGGGAGGCATATGTCTGGCAGGGCAATGTTGCCATGTCGCATTCAGGCACAGCGCTCAGCGTGAGTGCAAACGGAAGCAGCAAGGTCGCAATGGGAAGAATATACAAAAATTTTCCCAATGCAGTGGGAATGTATGCATCTGTGAATGTTCCGCAGAGTTCCGGAGAAAACGGGGTTGGCATCCGCCGGAACATCGGAAAGGCCGCAGACGGCAGCAAGGTCATGGCTGAACTTTATCTGAACGAATATGGGGGCGACAAAAGGATCCAGTACAACATCAGAAAAAGGGACAGCAATGGCAATACCCTGAAAGTCTATGCCAGAGGATATCTGGGAAATTTTCTTGACGGATGGGAAAGCGGGCAGAATGTGCTGATCGCCTTTGCCCGTGTCGGTGATGAGGTCTGGTTTTACACACCGCAGAACAATGTGGGGCTGGTCAAAATTCTGCTCATGGAACCGGTGGAAGTCATGGCGGATCAGGAGATGGAAATCTGGGCCTGGACACAGAACGGAAGCACAAATTCACTGTCCGCCACCGTCAGTGATGTGGAAATTCTGTATCCCTGGTGGTAAATTCCTGCATTCTCCAAAACCTTATCAGCAGACGTTGCGCAGTTGCTTAAAAAATCTCCTTTAAGGGATTTGGAAACTGCTGATGTGCCGGTTTTGCGCTCTGAGGTTTCAGTGTTCAGGTTTCAGTGTCTGTTTCCTGACACCTGACACCCGGCATCCGGACAGTCCGGTATTTTGAGAACTTCCTCTTCCCTAAACCCTGAGGGTTTTGAAAACCCCCAGGGTTTATCTGCCAACTGCGTAACTTCCAATTGTATTTTCTGTGGACCTTTTCATGAGGTCAAAGGAGACGATATGAATTTTTTTGCAAATTTTTTCAGAACAGGAATCCTCTCCTGTCTGTGTGCCATATTTTTCTGCGGGTGTGCAGAAAAATATGAACCGATTATGGGGAAAAAAAGACAGGCTCCGGAACAGTATGTTCAAATGGATATGGCCGCTCCCCCTCCTGCAATTGCAACTGGCATGAACATGGCAATGCCCGCTTCTGCTCCTCCGGTTTTCAATACAGAGCAGTACGATCATATGCAGGAAAGCGGATTCAAATCCCCGGTTCATGATCCGCTTTCCACATTCTCCATTGATGTGGACACAGCCTCTTACGCCAATGTCCGGCGTTTTCTCAATCAGAACCGGATGCCGCCCGAAGACGCTGTGCGGATCGAGGAACTGATCAACTATTTCAATTATGATTATCCGGAACCGGAGGGAAGGGAACCCTTTTCCCTCACGCTGGAATCCGCTTCCTGCCCCTGGAATGCGGATCACCGTCTGGTGCATGCGGGTATCAAAGGCAAAAGCATTCCGCTGGAGCAGATTCCGGCCATGAATCTGGTTTTTCTCATAGATGTGTCCGGTTCCATGAATTCCCCGGACAAACTGCCCCTGCTGAAACAGGCATTCCGTCTGCTTACGGAACAGTTGCGGGCCAAAGACCGGGTTGCGATTGCGGTCTATGCGGGAGCGGCAGGTCTGGTGCTGGACGCCACATCCGGAGATCGGACAAAAACCATACTCGATGCCATTGAACGGCTGGAGGCAGGCGGTTCCACAGCCGGCGCGCAGGGCATACAACTGGCCTATGACGTGGCAAAGAAGAATTTCATCCGAAAAGGATACAACCGGGTCATACTTGCCACAGACGGGGATTTCAATGTGGGCGTTTCCTCAGACGGCGAACTGGTGCGCATCATTGAGGGAAAGCGAAATGAGGGAATTTTCCTCACCGTTCTCGGTTTTGGCACAGGCAATGTAAAAGACAGCAAAATGGAAAAACTCGCGGACAAAGGCAACGGGAATTACGCGTATATTGACTCTCTGCTGGAAGCCAAAAAGGTGCTGGTGAAGGAAATGGGCGGCACACTTTTCACCATTGCCAAAGATGTGAAGATACAGGTGGAGTTCAATCCGGCAAAGGTGAAGGCATACCGGCTCATCGGTTATGAAAACCGTATGCTGAACAAAGAAGACTTCAATGATGACAAAAAAGACGCGGGCGAACTGGGCGCGGGTCATACGGTGACAGCCCTGTATGAAATCATTCCGGCAGGATCAGAAGAAACTGTTCCGGGAGTGGATGAATTGAAATATCAGACTCCGCGGATAAAATCCGGTTCATCTGAAATGCTGACCCTGAAACTCCGTTACAAACTTCCGGACGAGGATCAGAGCAGACTGCTTATCCGTGCTTTGACAGACAGCGGAGGTTCTTTTGAAAAGGCTTCGGAAAATCTCCGTTTTTCAGCGGCTGTCGCGGGATTCGGCATGCTGCTGCGGAAGTCTGAATTCAAAGGCTCTGTGAATTACGCAGAAATCATCCGCATGGCCAAAACTGCCAGGGGAAAAGATGAAAACGGATACCGGGCTGAGTTCATCCGGCTGGTCGAACAGGCTGAGATGCTGGACAGATAAGCAGACAGGCAAACGTTTTCGACTGTTTAAAAAAACCGGATTTTTCCGGAAAAATCCGGTTTTCCTGAATGCACAGTTCCCGCAGAAGCGCAGAGAATGAATCTCTTTCTGCGGTTAAAAACAGCGATCAGCGGATCTGACCCACTGCCCGGAAAACTTTGCAGCCAGTTCACCGCGCTTGACACAGAAAAAAACGCGCGGAGAATTTTGCGTGACGCTGCTGTCAAAAAAACAGACTGCCGCACATTTCGTCCGTCACACATGCAAAAAATTACAAAAACAGAGAGATGAAGGCAAAAAATGTTTTTATGTCCGGAAGAAAAACAGATTTGAAACAGGCGGCAGCGTCAGAAAAAAATATTTTCTGAAATTATATATTGTAATTTGCCAAAGATTTATGTATACTTTTAAAGTTTATATCATCTCTTTTTGAGGTGATATTATAAAAAAGGCCAAGGGGGGTATATTTTTAATGGAACAGGTTGTCAGAACAGATGAAAAAGAACTGAGCTCCACTGCCGGAAAGGCAGAAACCGATATGACGGAAGCAGTGTCAGACACTGCGGGAAAACAGCGGGAAAGCAGTGATGATTCCATGGAAAACCTCATGGATATGTACGAAGAGAGTTTCAAGCGCTTCGGAGAAGGAGAGGTTGTCACCGGCAGAATCATCTCTGTTGACAAGGATTTTGTCCTTGTTGACATCGGTTACAAATCCGAAGGTCAGATTCGGATCAGCGAATTCACAGACGAAAACGGGAAGGTAAACGCCAAAATCGGCGACAGGGTCGAGGTGATGGTGGAATGGTGGGACGAAGAAGAGGAAGTTGTCGTCCTGTCCAAAGAAAAAGCAGCGAAAATCAAAGTCTGGGATGAAATCAAGAAAGCCTATGATGAGGAAGGTGTGGTCGAGGGAACCATCACCAGCCGGGTCAAAGGCGGTTTTTCCGTGGATATCGGCGTTACAGCCTTTCTTCCCGGTTCCCAGGCGGATCTGCGTCCCATCCGCAATCTGGATGAAATGGTGGGCCAGACCTACAAATTCAAAATTCTCAAATACAACCGGAAGCGCAGCAATATTGTGCTGTCGCGGCGTGTGATCCTGGAAGAGGAAAGAGAAGCGGCCAGAAGCAAAACACTGGAAGCCATCGAAGAAGGCAAGATCGTAACAGGTGTTGTAAAAAATATCACTGAATACGGTGTGTTTGTGGATCTCGGAGGGGTGGACGGACTGCTGCACATCACCGATATTTCCTGGGGCAGAGTCAAACATCCGTCCGAACTTTTTTCCGTGGGAGATGAAATCAAAGTCAGGATTCTCAGCCTGGATCTGGAAAAGGAACGGGTTTCTCTGGGCATGAAGCAGCTCACGGAAGATCCCTGGACACGGGCGCAGGAAAAATATCCCATCGGCTCCAAGGTCACGGGAAAAGTCGTCAGTCTCACAGATTACGGTGCCTTTGTGGAACTTGAAGAGGGGATTGAGGGGCTGATCCATGTTTCGGAAATGTCCTGGACACGGAAAGTGCGTCATCCCTCCAAAGTGGTTTCAGTGGGAGAGGAAGTCAGGGCCGTTGTGCTGGACATCAAACCGGAAAACCGCCGCATTTCTCTGGGCATGAAACAGGTTTCCCCCAATCCCTGGGATGTGATCAGCGAAAAATACCCGGTGGGCACAACCATTGAGGGAAGAATAAAAAATATCACGGATTTCGGTCTGTTCATCGGCATTGACGAAGGCATTGACGGGCTGGTGCATATTTCAGACATCTCCTGGACCAAACGCATCAAACACCCGGGCGATATTTACAAAAAAGGCGACATTGTTCAGGCTGTGGTTCTGGACATTGAAAAGGATAATGAAAGATTCTCTCTTGGAATCAAACAGTTAAATTCTGATCCATGGGAAACGGTCGCGGAACGCTATGAGGTGGGCAAAGAGATTACCGGCACAGTGACCAATATCACCGATTTCGGTGTTTTTGTGGAACTGGAAGAGGGGATCGAAGGTCTGGTTCATGTTTCTGAAATCAGCAAGGAGAAAATCAAGAATCCCTCTGAAAAATTCAATATCGGCGATGTGATTACCGCCAAAGTCATGAACATCCACAGTGAGGAACGGAGAATCGGGCTTTCCATCAAACGCCTTGACATGGAAGATGATCAG
>CAZDIU010000332.1:0-5546 GCA_964505535.1 uncultured Desulfobacterales bacterium
TTTTCTCAGTTCCGCAATTTTCGTCCCAAAGAAAACCAAAATTGGATCAGTATATATGCCAAGCATATAGTATTATATATTCCGAAAGTAGATGCAGAGAATATTTTCCATAAAATCCAGATTATTGCTTTTATACAATACGGGTATTGCGAAAGTCAAGAGAAAATGCCGCAGATCCTCCCCGAAATCCGGACAGATTTCGAAGCACTTCTGAAAAAAAAGATGCTTGAGAGCGTGTTTAAAAAATCCCTCATTCATCATTTTCCCCCTTTTGCAGAGGCAGGGCTGTTAACTTCTGTGACAACTGACTGAAACCACTGCGTCACATTTCCCCCCTTTTTTAAAGGGGGGCAGGGGGGATTTCTCCTTCAACTGTCTGAAAATCCCCCTTAATCCCCCTTTACAAAAGGGGAAAAAACAGACTTTTCAAACACCTTCTGAGAACAAATTAAAACGGTTGTTTTGTCAGGCGCAAGTATCCATATCCCGGAAACCGATTTCCCGTCACACAGTTTCCTGCCCTGCGGAAGAGGATAATTTTCCGGAAACAAGCGGTCGGAGGGTTTTGGCAATGGGAACGGCAGCGGCAATTTTGATGGCATCGCCGGGCAGAAAAGGCAGCATTCCCAGGCTGATCGCCTTTGTCCAGTCCATGCCGCTCATGGCCTTGAGCCAGGAAACACCGAATACGTAAACCACAATCGATCCGCAGATCATGGCAAAAACATCAAATAATACTCTGCCTTTGGTACGTTCGCTGATGGTTCCGATGAGAAACACCGCAGGCAGATAACTGAGCAGATACCCTCCGGTCGGGCCGATGATGCGTCCGATTCCTCCTGTTCCACCGGCAAATACAGGCAGTCCGATTGCACCTGCCAGAAGATAGATGCCAACAGCAGCCAGTCCCCATCGGCTGCCCAGAAGCAAACCGGTAAGAAGAACGAAAAAATTTTGAAGAACAATGGGAACAGGGCCAATGGGAATGGCAAGATAGGCTCCGGCTGAAATCAGCGCTGCAAAAAGGGAAGCATAGACGGTCATTTGCAGACTGTGTTTCGGGTTGTCATTTGGCATAACCATAATAAAGATTAATCCTCCTGAATAATTTTGTTATAATCCATTTGATTCACTGATGCTGCATCTGTCGTCATACCGACGAAAGTCGGTATCCGGAGGATATTGAAAACACTGGATTCCGGCTTTCGCCGGAATGACGGAAAATACAGGAGTCTGCCGAATTTTGAAAACCTGGCGTAATATCAGCGATTCATTATATCTCATGAAAACAGTCCCCGTATCTCACTGTTTTCCCTGTTCCGTTTTCACATTCCAGAATCAGGGAACCGTCTTTGTCCACATCCACAGCACGGCCTTCCAATGTCTCTTTGAAGGTGACAACACGAACCTGACGGCCTATGGTGATGGTGTATTTTTTCCATTCCTCCACCACAGTTTCATAATTCCCCTCATTTGTCCGTTTTTCAAAATCATCCAGAAACGCGGACAGAACCTCCTTTCTGGACACTTCATGTCCCAGCAGATTTTTCAGGGAAACCGCATTGGGTTCAAAAACAGCCGGATCATTGTTCACGTTGATGCCCATGCCGATATTCACAAAAGAAACCATATCCGCTTCGGTTTCCATCTCCGAAAGCATACCGCAGAGTTTTTTTTCATGCACCAGAATGTCATTGGGCCATTTCACTCCGGCTTCAATGCCGAAATGTCTGCGAAGTGTTTCCGCAAGGGTCAGTGAGGCGGCAAAATTCGCACGAAAAGCCAGAACAGCAGGGATTTCCGGACGCAGCACAATGGTGAAATACAGCCCTCCCTCATCCGAAAACCACTGCCGTTGCAGTCTTCCCCTGCCCTGTGTCTGACGCCCTGCGATGACCACTGTGAAATGGGGACAGCCTTTGCGTGCCAGATCTCTGGCAATCTCCATAGTGGAACCGGCTTCCGGATAATAATGGATGTTTTTCTCACGTTCCGGAAATTCCCAGGAAAAAGGGATGTCCGGCGAACTGTGCAGTTGATAGCCTTTGCCGGTGGAAACAATGCCGTATCCCAGTTCCTGCAGTTTCTGGATATGCTTCCACACGGAAACCCGTGAAATGCCCAGTTCCGTGCGCAGGGCTTCGCCGGACACTGTTTCTTTGCTGCTTCTGAGTCTGCTGAGAATATATCCCTTCACTGTTTATCCGTCCTGTTGTCTGAAATTTCCAATATCCATATTTTTCCGAAAGTTCAAAACCAGAGAATTTTTCGTTAATCATGAACAGACTGAAAGGTAACGAAAAATAGATAAGCTGTCAACATTTTTTTTGTGTGGATTAAACGGTCTGATTATGCAGAAAAAAACTCTCTCCCTTCTTCAGGGGGGGAATTTGGGAATCAGACGGTTTGACTGCTGTCATTTTTTTCACAGACATGGTCATATTTTTTTTGATTTATGTTCCTTTTCATGAGAAAATAAAAATTCATATACAAAAACAAGGGGGACTGTATGTCAGAATCAGAGAAAAAAAAATACATTGCCGGTGTCATTTCCGACACGCACGGAATGCTGCGTTCCGAAATATACAAAACTTTCAGGGGAGTTGATCTGATTATTCATGCCGGAGACGTGGGATCAGGGGAAGTGCTTGGGGAACTGAAAAAAATCGCACCGGTAGTTGCTGTGCAGGGGAATATGGACGGACGATGGGCCGCAGATTTGCAGCCTGCGGAGGTGGCACAGATCGGTGATGTGCAGGTTTATGTGCTTCATGATCTCTGGCTTCTTGATCTGGATCCGAAAGCTGCCGGTTTTCACGCGGTGATCAGCGTTCATACTCACAGACCGAACATCGAACACAAAGTCGGAATTCTTTATCTCAATCCGGGCAGCGCAGGGCCGAGACGATTTGATTATCCCATTTCCGTGGCACTGCTTGAAATTCAGGGGACCCGGCTTCATCCGCAGATTGTGGAATTTGCGCCCTGACACAGGCACAGTCTTGGGAGGGAATTAAAAAATTCCGGTATTCTGCCAAACCTGTTTCTCAAATATTCTCTGAAGCTGCTGTCCGGAGCCAAGAGCCAAACAAAGGAGACAGTATGCACATACGCAGAAGGTGGGATATGAGCGTTTATCTTGCCATTGCTCTTGCCGTATTCACCCTTGCATGGGTTTCTGTTCTGATTTTCAAGAGCCGGAAACCCGGGCCGTCTGTCAGGGAACTGGATGCCACTTTGGTGGAAAGCTATGTTCAGCATATTGCCAAAGGGGATTTCATCTCTGCCTATGAGAAATGCCTGAATGCAGATTACAAACGGGATATTCCGCTTTCGGATTTCCAAAAGGCGCACGAAAAACGGAGATTGAAGATGGGGGTCATACAAAAACGGGAAATCCGCAGAGTCAGAACCAGTTACAATCTTTTTTCCCCGGTGCGTCAGCATCAGATTCTCTATGACCTGCAGTATCCGGGCAGAGAATGGATGGGATATATGGTGCTTTCTGATGCCAACGGTGAGTGGAGGATTGAAGGTACATATGTCAATTCCGCCTCACGCACACTGACATTCACTGTCTGGTAGCCCATTCATCCGGTTCTTCGGACTGAAGACAGAAACGGAAATATCCGTTGACATTTGAAGCAACCTATTTTAATCTTTTCACAATTTATGCAAATATGGCAAAGATGCTTTCACCACGGCTGTTTTTTTTACCCAAGGGATTTGGAAACTGCTGATGTGCCGGTTTTGCGTTCTGAGGTTTCAGTGTTCAGGGTTCAGTGTCTGTTTCCTGAAACCTGCCCACCGGCATCTGAACCATCCGGTATTTTAAGAACTTCCTCTTCCCTGAATCCCATCATTCAGAAAGGAGTCTGTCTATGAAAAAAAGAGTCATTGCGGCGTCAGCAGTTCTGTTTTCCCTTTTTTTTATCTCCCTGTCCGCTTTTGGGCAGTCAGATAAAATCACCGTGGTATATACGGACTGGTTCCCCTATACCTGGCAGGAAAACGGTCAGGCTTCCGGATTTGAAATTGAAACCTTCAAAGCCATTATGAAAATCATGAACATGGAAGCCGAATTTGTGAACTATCCCTGGCAGCGGTGTCTGTTCAGTCTGAAAGAAGGCAAGGCCGATGCACTGATCTCTCTGCTGAAAACACCGGAAAGAGAACAGTTCACCCATTTTCCCGAAAACCACATCAGCATATCCCGGACAGTTCTGTTTACAGCAGCAGACAAAGACATAAAATTCACCGGTTCCTATGAGGAGCTCAAAGGATTGCTTATCGGTGTCATTGCGGGATTCTCTTACGGAGATGCCTTTGACAAGGCAGCATATCTGACAAAGGATGAAGCCAGGGATGCGGAGATGCTTATTGGAAAAGTTCTGAAAGCAAGAAATGATCTGGCTGCTGAAAACCAGGCGGTTGTCAGTGCATCTGCCCGAAAAATGGGTGTGAGTGACAAAATCCGCTTTCTGGAACCCCCCATACATACGCAGAAACTGTATGTTGGGTTTTCAAAGGCAAAGGATCTGAAAAAACTGAGTGAGGATTTTTCTAAACAGCTTGGAGAATTCAGAAATTCTGAAGCCTATAAAGCCATATTGGACAAATACGGCGTCCGCTATTCAGACATGATGGAATAAACAACCGTAAGCACCGGAACACAATGTCACCGAATTTCATGATTTTTTTCGGTTTTTCTTTGTGTTCCGGTGGGATAGCCGGACAGTCAAAAATGCCTCTGTCTCATTTGCACGGGAACTATCTGTACATATTGACATCCGCAGCAGATCGTCTTAATTTCAGAATCCGATATCCTGAATGCCCTTCCCTCCTTTCCGGAAAAAAGGGCTTTTCTTTTTTTCAACAACATAAAACGCAAAAGGAAAGATTATGAAACCGGTGGAAATTGCCAAAGGTGTGTATGACGTGGGCGCGATTGACTGGAATATCAGAGATTTTCACGGATATTCCACCCATATGGGAACCAGTTACAACGCATTTCTGATTGTGGATGAAAAGGTTGCCCTCATTGACACGGTCAAAAAGGGATTTGAGGATCAGTTGATGCGCAACATTGCCAAAATCATTGATCCCGCAAAAATTGACTTCGTCATCAGCAACCATACGGAAATGGATCACAGCGGTTCCCTTCCCTTTGTCATGAACAAAATTGGCATCGGCAAACCGCTGTACTGCTCCAGGCTGGGGCAGAAAAACCTTTCCCGCCATTTTGCGGAAAAACTCAATTATCAGGTGGTGAACGAGGGAGATGAAATTTCTCTGGGCAGACGCACCCTGACCTTTGTGGAAACCCGTATGCTGCACTGGCCCGACAGCATGTTCACCTATCTGAAGGAAGACAGAATTCTTTTCTCCAGTGACGCGTTCGGCCAGCATTACGCGGGACATGAGGAATTTGATGATGAAGCGGGCGAGGGCATCATGGTTCACGCGAAGAAATATTTCGCCAACATTCTGCTGCTGTATGCTCCTCTGATTCTCAAGCTGGTGGAAAAAGTCACCTCGCTGGGCCT
>CAZDIU010000333.1:0-5543 GCA_964505535.1 uncultured Desulfobacterales bacterium
GTTGGAGGTGTGCAATATCTTCTGCCGGTTCCTCTGAAAACCCGGATTTTTCCGAAAAATCCGGTTTTTTGAATGCCCCAAAACTTTCTGATGTGCAGAAAGCATAGCATCAAATCAATGGAGAATCGGTATAAGACATTTTTTTCATTTCATACCAGTTCACTGTGTCTGATTTGGAAACAGACACAGCCCCGCGCACGGGACAGCAATTTCATGTCAACATTTTAAATAACCGGTATGTTCTGCTGATGAAAAAAACTGACAAAAAAATATTGTCTGTTCTGCTGATTTCCATTGGATGCAATCTGATTTCCCTTTTTGTTTTCGATAAAATGCTGCATTACCGGGAATTTGTCCGTTACATTGACACTTCCTTTCCCAATGAGGGCGTCCGGCTGGCTGACTCCGCTGCTGTCCGTTCAGCGAATATTGAAAATCTGGGTGTCTTTGTCGGCGGCAATCTGCCGCGTTACTGGTTTTTCCCCTCAGATTTTCCTTATCACATTGCCAACCGATCCGGAGTGGAAGAAACCATGATGGATACACTCAAACGGTTTGAGGAAACCGTTATCCGTGCGGGCGCTGATTTTGTGATCATCAACGCTGGGTTCTGCAATCTTGTCACTGCGGTAAGACAGGGCCGTGCCCCGGAGCCTGTGATTGAGGAAAATTTCAGAATTATCAAAGAAATAGCAGAGGTTGCCCGGCAGAACAGTATTGTTCCCATTCTGAGCAGCCTGCCTCCGGTGCGTCCCCGTTTTTTGCTTCCCCATCTGAAAATGCTGGCATATTCCGCAAAACACAAAGCCGAGGAAAACAAAGCCATTGTGCAGTTCAATACTCTCGTGCAAAAATACAGTGAGGAAAACCATCTGTCTTTCATTGATTTTCACAAAGCACTTTCAGATGAAAAAGGGGAGCTGATCAAAAAATATTCGATCACAGACGGGGAACATCTCAATTACGAAGGATATGTTTATCTGAGCAGTTTTCTCAGAAGCAAACTGGACAGGATATTCAAAGAAAAGCAGTGAACAATCATTGATGAATCGGTAAAAAGTCCGTTTTTCAATTTTTCCGTGATTCCGGCGTAAGCCGGAATCCAGTGCTTTCAATTTTTTATGGACTCCGGTTTTCACCGGACTGACAGGATTTTCGACTTTTTGCGGGATTATCAACCATCACCCCCAAAGGAAAGAGAGCGGATTATGTGCGGAATCTGCGGAATCTATAACAGAGACAGCCGGCCTGTGGAAAGAAATCAGGTGGAAACCATGAACAGAATGATGCGCCATCGCGGCCCGGACGGAGAAGGCATTTACACAGACACCTGCATCGGTCTGGGTCATCGCCGTCTCAGCATCATAGACCTGGAAGCAGGAAAACAGCCCATGTCCAATGCAGACGGTTCCATACAGGTGGTGTTCAACGGCGAAATCTACAATTTTCTGGAACTCAAAAAGATTCTGGAAGCAAAGGGTTTCCGGTTCCGTACCCGGAGTGACACGGAAAGCATTATTTACGCGTATGAACTTTGGGGAGAGGATTTTGCGGAAAAACTCCGGGGCATGTTTGCCATTGGTCTGTGGGATGCCAGAAAGCGGAAACTGATTCTGCTGCGGGATCGTGTCGGAAAAAAGCCTTTGTATTATTTTTATGACCGCAGCCGCCTGATTTTTGCTTCTGAACTCAAAGCCATTACCGCACTTCCCGGAATTCCCAAAGAAATGGATTTTCACGCGCTGGATGCTTATCTCAGTTTCGGTTATGTGCCTTCGCCCATGAGCATATTCAAACATATTCGCAAACTTGAGCCTGCTCATATAGCAGTCTGCACATCGGAAAAATTTTCCATCCGGTCATACTGGGAACTGGATATGAATCATTCCATTGAACCGGAGAATGAAAATACCGCAGCAGAAGAACTCAAAGAGATCTTTGATGAATCTGTGAAACTGCGTCTGATGAGTGATGTTCCATTGGGCGCTTTTTTAAGCGGAGGCGTGGATTCCTCTGCTGTGGTGGCTTCCATGTCCCTGCTCATGGGAAATGAACCGGTCAAAACCGCTTCCATCGGATTTTCAGAAAAGAAATTTGATGAACTGGTTTATGCCCAGATGGTGGCGGAACAGTATCATACTGACCACAGCGAATTTGTTGTCAAACCGGATGCTCTGTCTGTGCTGAAAAAAATTGTATGGCATCTGGATGAACCTTTTGCCGATGCGTCCGCAATTCCCACCTATTATGTTTCGCAGATGGCCCGGCGCAAAGTCACGGTCGCGCTTTCCGGAGACGGCGGCGATGAAACCTTTGCCGGATATGTCAACCGCTATTACATGAACAGGGTGGAAGCCAATATCCGCGACAGAATTCCGGAGTCTCTCCGCAGACATGTACTGAAACCCCTTTCAGAAATCTGGCCTCAAATCGACACGCTGCCCCGCCCTCTGCGCCTGAAGAAATTTCTGTCCAGCCTTTCCAACTCTTTTGAAGACGCGTATTTCCGCAATATGTCCTTTTATTTTCTGCCGGAAATGAAAAAAATGCTGTATCGTCCTGAACTAGCGGACAACGTCAGAGATTTCAGCGCGTATGATGTGCTGGGCATCCATTTTCAGAAAAACCGAAATCCGGATGTCACCACCCGCGCGCAGTATATTGACATCAAAACCTATATGACAGAGGATATTCTGGTCAAGGTGGATCGGATGAGCATGGCGCATTCTCTGGAAGTCCGTTCCCCCATACTGGATCACAAACTCATGGAATTTGCCGGACGGCTCCCTTCCCGACTGAAACTCAATGGCAGGGAATCCAAGTACATCTTTAAGAAAATGAATGAAAAACGGCTTGATGCCGATATTCTTTACCGGAAAAAACAGGGCTTCAGCATTCCTCTGGCTGCGTGGATGCGGGGGGAACTGAAAGCATTTGCCGCAGATACGCTTTTTTCTTCCCATTCTGTTTTGAAAGACTGTTTCCATATGGCCTATGTGAAAGAGTTATGGAACCGGCATCAGGGAGGAAAACAGGATTTTGCCACGCCGTTGTGGGGACTGATGATGTTTGGATTGTGGCACAGGGAATTTGTATGAATTTTTGATAATGGGTCAAATCCGTTTATCCTGTGTTTGACATCGGTCCAGGCAGAAACTGAATTTCAATGATGATATGACATCATAGACCATATTCTGTTTTGCACACTGATTTTCGATAACCGGACAGAAAAAGGAAAATCCGCCATGCACGAAAAACTGGTAAAACACATTGTGTTTCCGCTTCATGAGAAACTTTTGGGAAGGAAGACATTTTCCTGTCTCAGGGAACTGGAAAAACTGCAATGGGCATCTCCGAAGGAACTGGAAACCCTGCGTTTTGACAAACTCAGGCAACTGCTTGTCCATGCAAATGAGCAGATTCCGTTCTGGAGAGAACGGTTTGCAAAAGCCGGTTTTGATCCGAAGCAGATGCACGATTATGAGGATTTCCGGAAAATTCCGCTTCTGGACAAGGCTGAAATCCGGCAGAATCTTGACCGGATGCAGTGGAAGGACTGCCCCGGCGGACTCACCCGTTACAATACCGGCGGATCTTCGGGCCAGCCTCTGATATTTTATTATGACAGACGCAGACAGGCATATGATCTGGCCGCTCGTGCCATGACCCACAGATGGTGGGACATTGACATTGGCGATAAGGAACTCTATTTATGGGGTTCTCCGCTGGAAATCACCAAACAGGATCGAATCAAGGATTTGCGGGATCTGCTGGTCAACAATCTGCTCATCAGCGCTTTTGAGATTTCATCGAAACAGATTCCGGACATGGTGGAAAAATTCCGCAGATTCAGGCCCAAATGCGTGTTCGGTTATCCCAGCACCATCACTTTGTTCTGTGAAATGGCAAAGCAGCAGAATTTCCGGCTTGACAATATCGGGGTGAAAATGATCTTCAGCGCGGCTGAAGTGCTGTATGATCACCAGCGGGAGGTTATCAGCGCGTTTTTCGGCGGAAAACCGGTGGTGGATTCCTACGGCAGCAGGGAAGGCGGATTCATCAGCCATGAATGCCGGGAGGGGAATTATCATGTCATGGATCCGAATTACGTACTGGAATTCCTCAAAGACGGAAAATCTGTCTCTCCCGGAGAGGACGGAGAAATTGTCATCACCCATCTGGATGCATGGGGAATGCCTTTCATCCGCTACTGTACCGGGGATGTGGCCCAGCCCGGCGAAGGCAAATGCAAATGCGGCAGGGGATTGAGCACCATGAAGAACATCCGGGGGCGGACAACGGATTTCATTGTCACGCCCGATGGCAGATGGCAGCACGCTCTTTCCATCATCTACGTGGTCAGAAATATAGAGGGAGTGGATGAATTCAAAATCATCCAGAATGACAAAGATGATATTTCTGTTCTGCTGAAAATACATGAAAATCTGTATCCCGCGGACGGCAATGAGCGCATTGTCGCGGGTTTCAGAAAGCGCATGGGAGAGGAAGTGAATGTGCGGATTGAAATGTGCGACAGCATTCCCAGAGACGCGTCCGGCAAATACCGGTATGTGGTTTCCAAAGTGTCCGGTGCGGGATTTCAGGGATAATCCGGCAGATTTTCATCTCTGCATGAATTCAAGACAATTCACACAATTTTTCCCGGTGACTGCAACGCTGGGAAAACAGAATACCGGAGCATTGGAAGATACATTTCGCAGGGCTGACATCCATAATGTCAGCCCCGCGGGTTTTGTTTTGGCAGCGGCTGATCAAAGATCAGATTTCAGAGATTACTGAGATAGACAGGAAAAATCTGGATTAACTGAAAAAAATATTAAAAAAATAAATAATATTAAATAATTCTACTCAAATCCCACACATCCCTGCTGATACAAATGCCCGATAAGTTCCAGTGCCTCATTGCCGAATTTTTCCTGAATCTCTAATAACGTATGCTGGCCGTTAATGGCATCCAAAACCGGTTTGGCTTCTTCTGTAACCGGCACTGACCAGTTGTACCGTGTCACCAGATAACCAAAGAATTCTTTCCGGACTCTGAAATGGGGAACCGGTCTGAAATCCGGGTCAAGGACAATGGGTTCCGGTTCCGCATTTCGGATGGGTTCTTTCATCAGCCGGTCTTTTCCGAATCCGTGTTCAATGGATACGGATTTCTCCCCGCCTCGGCAACGGGGAAGTTCCACGCATTCATGGCATTGTTCGGGAATCTGGTGCCGGTAATGATTCGCTTTTTCCGACTGCCAGATTTCTTCAATGCTCTGCTCAAAGATATTTCCGAAGGTATAGGAAGTCAGGTTGTCGGGACGTACCCAGCCTTCGGGAGAAATGGCGCAGTGTTCAATCCCCGCATTTGTCCCTTCAGAGGAATTTCTGACAAAGCATTGGGGAATGCAGTTTCCAATTCGGCAGGGTGCGCCCTGTTCCTGCAATTTGTCAATCAGGATTACGGCATTTCGAAGCTGATCTTCGGACGGTTGCAGGGGATTGTCTGGGCCAAGAAGGCGGGTGAATACGGCATG
>CAZDIU010000334.1:0-5501 GCA_964505535.1 uncultured Desulfobacterales bacterium
GGGAGGGCGGAAACATCATCTGACTGCAGGGTATTATTTTCCCCCTCCCGCCGGGGGAGGGGAATTTTATCCTTAAGGAAACGGCATTGACCTTATAGTAAGGAGGAAAGAAATGGAAATACCGGAGACAACCCTTCATTTCAGGGCCGCATTCCGCCACTGTTTTGCCCGGTCCGGATTCAAAACCCGGAAAGCTGTGGCACAGGCCGCAGGGGTGAGCGAAAGCACGATCTGTGAAATCAACAGGAGCAAATCCTACAGCCCTGCCACCCAGTCCCGGATTGCCAAAGTCTTTGGCTATGATCTGCTGGATTTTCTGGCTTTGGGCAGAAAACTGGAGCAGGGCGGAGAACCTCTGCGTCCTCCGGTGGTCACGGTTCATTCAGAAAGAGAAAAAAAACTTGCGGAAAATGAACAGATACAGTACCGCTCTGTTCCCCTGTATGAATCCGGAAAACTGGCGGCAGGAGAAAAAGGCATGGTATTTGATCCCTATGAGAACCCGGAATCTTCCCTGCTCATGGATGAGCGGGAACTGAGCGGACGCAGGCATCACCGGCTGGTCAGTCTGCGTGTGGGAGGCGAAAGCATGTCGCCCCTGATTCCGCCCGGTTCCGCTGTGATTATTGATCTGGATGATCGGGACTTTGTGCCCAACAGAATCTATGCCGTGAATTATCCGTCCAAAGGGGAAAACATCGCGGCTGTCAAACGGGTGCAGCAGTGGAAAAAGGGGTTTGTGCTCATCAGTCAGGCTCCGAACTATCCGCCCGAACTTACAGATTTGGACTGGCGGGATTTGTGCGTGGGCAGGGTCATCCGACTGTGGACGAGTTTGGAGAATGTGTAAGACAAGGAAGGTGTGCCATTAAAAACGACAGTCTTTTCAATGAAACGTCAAACGGAAATTATGATGCTTCCTCTCTGGAGGTGCTCAGGGGACTGGACCCGGTGCGGCGCAGGCCCGGCATGTATACCGACACAGCCCGTCCCAATCATCTGGCCCAGGAGGTCACAGACAATGCCGTGGATGAGGCCATTGCGGGATTTGCCAAAAAAATCGGTGTGATTCTCCATGAAGACGGTTCTCTGGAGGTCAGTGATGACGGACGGGGAATGCCTGTGGACATTCACCCGGAAGAGAAAATGAGCGGTGTGGAGGTGATTATGACCAAACTCCACGCGGGCGCAAAATTCGGGAACAAAAACTACCGCTTTTCCGGCGGATTGCACGGCGTGGGCGTGTCAGTGGTCAATGCCCTTTCCAAAAAACTGGATGTGGAAATCCGCAGAAACGGGAAAAAATACGCGATTTCCTTTGCCCAGGGCAGAAAAATCTCGGAACTCAAGGCAGTCGGAACCGTGGGACAGCGCAACACCGGATCCACGATCCGTTTCTGGCCTGAAGAAAAATATTTTGACACTGCAACCTTTTCGGTTCCGCGGCTGACACACGCGCTCCGTGCCAAAGCTGTGCTCTGCCCGGGTCTCACGCTCACATTTGAGAACAGAATCACAGGGGAAAAGGAATCCTGGTGTTTTTCCCAGGGACTGAAGGATTATCTGACGGAAAATCTGCCTGAAGGGGACCGGATTCCGGACGAACCGTTTATGGGCAGTTTTGAGGGAAAAGAGGAAATCGCGGAATGGGCGGTCATCTGGCTGCCGGAGCAGGGACAGGTTATGGCAGAAAGTTATGTGAACCTGATTCCCACACCGCAGGGCGGAACCCATGTAAACGGTTTCCGCTCCGGTCTGTTTGCTGCTCTGCGGGAATTCTGCGAATTTCGCAACCTGATTCCCAGAGGCATCCGTCCGGCGCCCGAGGATTTGTGGGGCAGATGTTCCTGTATTCTGTCTGTGAAAATGAGTGAACCCCAGTTCTCCGGTCAGACCAAAGAACGGCTTTCCTCACGGGAAGCTGCGGCTTTTGTTTCCGCTGCTGTGCGGGACGCGTTCGCGCTGTGGCTGAACCGGCACACGGAAACCGGGGAAAAACTTGCGGAGATGACCCTTGAGATTGCACGGAAACGGCTTCGTGCAGCGCAGAAGGTGGTGCGCAGAAAAAACGGAACCGGCCCCACTCTGCCCGGCAAACTGGCTGACTGTGTTTCCCAGAATCCAGCGGAAACCGAACTGTTCATGGTGGAGGGCGATTCCGCAGGCGGTTCCGCAAAACAGGCAAGGGACAGGCAGACCCAGGCCATTCTGCCTCTGCGGGGAAAAATCCTCAACACCTGGGAGGCGGACACAGAACTGATTCTCAAATCCAAAGAAATCCATGACATTGCGGTTGCCATTGGCGTGGATCCCGGCTCAGAGGATATTTCCGGGCTTCGCTATCACAAAATCATCATTTTGGCGGATGCGGATGCAGACGGTCTCCATATCGCAACCCTGCTCTGTGCCCTGTTTCTGAGGCATTTCACCCCCCTGGTCAGAAAAGGCAGGGTTTTTGCGGCCATGCCGCCCCTGTACCGGATTGATCAGGGACAGAAGGTCTGGTACGCGCTGGATGATCATGAAAAGGATGCAATTTTAAAACGCATCAACAGCTCCCCGAAAAAGGGAAAGGCCGATGTGCAGCGATTCAAGGGTCTGGGAGAAATGAATCCGTCCCAGCTTCGGGAAACCGTCATGCTTCCGGATTCCCGCCGTCTGGTGCAGTTGACGCTGGATGATGAAAAAGGGGCAAACGAGGTCATGGACATGCTGCTGTCGAGAAAACGCGCACAGGATCGCAAGCAGTGGATGGAGCAAGAGGGGCATCGGGCAGATACATAAAGCGGTTTTGTCCGGGATCAGATTCTTTTCCGATTATCCCGTTTACAAGCATATCAGACAGTGTTAAAATGCGGCAGACAAAATCTGTTCATGCACTGATTTTTCATCAGATTTTCTGAGTTTTCATAAACAGAATCCGCGACAGCCCGGGAAGAGGGAAAATGTCATGAGGCTCCGGAAATATCAGCAGAACCTGAACAGGAGGATAGTGGGTCAAATCGGTTGATGATGCAGAAAAAAACACTCCCCTCCCCCCGGGGTAGGGGATTTCAGATCAACGGATTTGGCCCACCACCAACAGGAGAATGCAAATGTTTGACAAAGAGATTATCGGCCGCAGGCTGAGCCTGATGCCCAAGATATGCTTTACCATTCTGCTCACCCTGACCTTCACTCTCACGATTTTTGCTTGGTATCAAAAGCCCCAGGACACCGGACAGTGAGCATCTGCCACCGGAAACCTGAATCAGAAAAAGATTGCCGAAAGTCTTTTCGGACGGTATAAAAACATACAAGCGGAACAGTCTGTGCAGATTCTGAAACAGGGCACAGGAAGTGAACGCCGCGGATCCCGGACATGAGAATCAGACGATATGAGTGAAACAGTCAGCCCCATTGAAATATACCGGCAGGAGGCAGAGGAACTGCTGGCGGATATGGAACTTACGGTTCTGGATCTGGAGCAGAACCCTGAGGATCAGGAGAGTGTCAACCGCCTTTTCCGTTCCATTCACACCATCAAAGGGTCCGGAGCCATGTTTGGCTTCGATGCGGTCGCGGAATTTACCCATCATGTGGAAACTGTGCTGGATCATGTCCGGAACAGGGATATTCCCGTAAGCAGCAGACTCATCAGCCTGATCCTGGCCTCAAGGGATCATATAAAGGCCATGCTGGATGCGGCAGACAGTCTTCGGGGACCTGACAGAGATATCAGTGCGAAACTGATTCGGGAACTTCACCAGTTTCTGCCTGAAAAATCTATGGAAGAACAGACTGCACCAACAAAGGAAGTTTCGGAAAAAACACAGGGGAAGGAAGGAAAAAACTGGCATATCCGTTTTCAGCCCCATCCCGGCATTGTCACCACCGGCACAGATCCGGCCCTGCTGCTTGATGAACTGCGCACCCTGGGAGAGTGCACCGTCACAGTGCACACAGATGCAATTCCCCCTCTGGACAGACTGATTCCGGAACACTGCCATTTTTACTGGGACATTCTGCTGTGTTCCAGCCATGATCGCAACGCGCTGCAGGATGTGTTTGTCTTTGTGGAAGATGAAAGCCGGATCAGCATAAAGGAAATCAGCGAGGCATCCCGAAAGGATTTGTCCAGTCTGGTTCCCCGTCTGGGTGACATTCTGGTGGAGCGCGGAGATGCCACGCCTGAAGAGATCAACCGGGTCCTGGCCCCCCATCAGAAACAGATAGGGGAACTGCTGATAGAGGCAGGAATTGTTTCCCATGACAAGGTGCTGTCAGCTTTGAATGAGCAGAAAATATATGAAAAACAGAAAGCAAAATCCTCATCGGAAAACAGCATTCGGGTGGCCTCCTCCCGGCTGGATCATCTGATCAACCTGGTGGGTGAACTGGTTATCACCCAGGCCGGTCTTTCACGGATTTTCTCCATATCAGATGATGTTGAGGAAAGCGGGGCAGCCAACCCGGCTGAGATACTCGAACAGATTCGGGGGCAGTTGGCAAACACCGCTGAAACCCTGGAAAGGCTGACCCGTGATCTGCGGGACTGCGCGCTGAATATGCGGATGCTCCCCATTGGGACGATTTTCGGCCGCTTCCGGCGTCTGGTGCGTGATCTGTCCGCGGAACTGGGCAAGGAAATTGATCTGGTGACAGCAGGTGCGGATACCGAACTGGACAAAACTGTGATCGAACGGCTGGGGGATCCGCTGGTGCATCTGATTCGCAACAGTATCGGACACGGCATCCGGAACCCGGAGGATAGAGAGCGTTTCGGGAAAAAACGGAGAGGAACCATCCGGCTTGCGGCCGCTCATCATGGACCCAATGTGGTCATAACCATTGAGGATGACGGAATGGGAATGGATGCGGAAGCCATCCGGGCAAAGGCGCTTGAAAAAGGGCTGACAGGAGAAAATGAAAGTCTTTCCGGGGAAGAGATATTCAATATGGTGTTCACCCCGGGTTTTTCCACCGCGGAATCTGTAACCAGTGTTTCCGGACGGGGCGTGGGGCTGGACGTGGTCAAACGGGAAATTGACTCCCTGGGAGGAACAGTCCGCATAGCCAGTGAAAAAGGGAAATTCACCCGGTTCACCCTGAGTCTCCCGCTGACGCTGGCCATTATTGACGGCCTGTTGGTGGATGCGGGCGGAAGTCTCTTTGTTCTGCCACTGTCCCAGGTGCTGGAATGCTCGGAACTGACAAAAGAGGTGCTGACCGGAAGCCGCGGACGGGATATGATGCTGCTGCGCGAGGAACTCATCCCCTTTGTCCGTCTGTGTGATATTTATAAAATTCAAAGCAGAAAAACTGAAACCTGTCATATCGCAGTGGTGCAGGCCGATGATTTGCGCATTGGCATTGTGGTGGATGAAATCATCGGCAACATCCAGACAGTGATCAAATCCCTGGATCGGAATTGCCGGGATGCCGAAGGAATCTCCGGAGCCACCATTCTGGGAGACGGCACGGTGGCCCTTATTGCAGACATTCCGGGAATCATTCGCCTG
>CAZDIU010000335.1:0-5342 GCA_964505535.1 uncultured Desulfobacterales bacterium
CCGGACAGCATTTTTTTCCGCCTGTCTGTTCCTGCAGAAATACATGGGAAGGAAGTCGGCATTCCTAAAGCGAATTCCGATTCTTTCCCATGTATCCGCGGGACATGCTCCATGCCTGTCCCGAATTGACATGAACATTAAGATCAAGGTGATTGCATATGATTAAGACTACCTATCAGGAAACCAAAGATCGGATGGAGAAATCCATCTCGGCTCTGGAAAAAGAACTCAAACGCGTCAGAACAGGCCGCGCCTCCCTGTCGCTTCTGGACGGTGTGAAAGTGGATTACTACGGGACTCCCACGCCCCTCAACCAGATGGCCTCGCTCGCTGTTCCCGAAAGCAGACAGATTACCATTCAGCCCTGGGATGTTTCTGTCATCAGGGATATTGAAAAAGCCATACTGAAAACCAGTCTCGGACTGACGCCCACCAATGACGGCAAACTGATCCGCATCACGATTCCGCCCCTTACGGAAGATCGGCGCAAAGAACTGGTGAAGACAGTCAGCAAAATGGCTGAAGACTGCAAAGTGGCTGTCCGCAATATCCGCCGGGATACCAATGAACTGCTCAAGGGATTCAAAAAGGACGGTGACATTTCCGAGGACGAGGCTTTCAAAGCCCAGGATGAAGTCCAGAAGATCACGGATGATTATATCAACCGGATCAGCGAAATCGCCAGAAGCAAAGAGAAGGAAATCCTTGAAATCTGATGCCGCAGCGGCTGCCGGTCTTGATCCGGCCAGACTTCCCGATCACCTTGCCATCATCATGGACGGAAACGGCCGATGGGCCAAAAAACGGCTCATGAACCGGGTCAAAGGCCATGAGAGGGGCGCGAATGTGGTAAGAGAGATTGTCCGTGCGGCCAGAGAACTGGGGATCGGTGTGCTGACCCTGTATGCCTTTTCCACAGAAAACTGGCAGCGTCCCAAAACCGAAGTTGCAGCCCTGATGTCCATCCTGAAAAAATTCCTCCGCTCCGAGCAGCAGGATATGGTGGAAAACAATATCCGCTTCCATGTCATCGGACAGGCCGGGCGTCTGCCCGAAGATGTGCAGAAACAGATTGAACAGACCAAAGCCCTGACACGCGGCAGCACCGGCATGATCCTGAATCTGGCCCTCAGTTACGGCAGCCGGGACGAAATTGTCCGGATGGTGCGCCAGATTGCCAGCGAGGTCAGGGATGGAAGGTTTGCTGCGGATGAGATCAGCCAGGAAACGGTTTCGGATTATCTGTACACCAAAGGAATGCCTGATCCGGATCTGCTCATCCGCACGAGCGGGGAAATGCGCATCAGCAATTTTCTGTTATGGCAGATCGCATATGCGGAAATCTTTGTGACCGACACCCTGTGGCCGGATTTCACCAAAGAGGAACTGATTGAAATCCTGAAAAATTTTCAGGGCCGCGAACGCAGATTCGGCAAAGTGCTGTAGCATGGCCTGCGGAAAGGTCTGTGAGAAATTTCCATTGTCTCTGAAGCCGGGTTTTTCTCCAAAAACCCGGTTTTTTTATCCCATATTTCTGCAAAATGTCAGGCAATCCGCTGTCCCAGAACCGTTGATCTGCCTGTTTTTAACCGCAGAGTCACGCAGCGTTTTCCGCAGATTCAAACAGAGTTTTTTCTGTGGGAAATTCAGAGGCAAAAAAATCAACCGTTTTGACCCACTGCCCTGCTTTTAAAACATGAGGAAAAAATTATGTATGCACAACGATGGATTACCGGACTGACTGCCCTTCCCTTTCTGATTTTTCTTGTATACAAAGGCGGATTTGTGTTCGCCGTGTTTGTGGCTGCTGTGGGCATTCTCAGTCTGGGAGAATACTTCCGCATCATGGCAAAGGGGCAGATGAGCGGTCTGCTGTCTTTCATTCCGCTTTTGAGCATGATAAGCGGCACACTCACCCTGCTGGCAGCCAGCAGATTCACCACGGATATCATTCTCTGCATTGCCGGTGTTCATGTGATTGTCTGTGCGCTGTATTCCGTCACGCATTTCAAAAACGACCCTGCTGTTCTGGAAAAGGTGGCCCAGGGGATTCAGGCTTTTGTCTATATTCCAATATTTCTTTCCTTTGCCATCCTCATCCGGAACGGAACTGACGGGATGCTCTGGTTTTTCCTGCTGCTGGCAATCATTTTTGCCGGAGACATCGGAGCATTGTATGCCGGAACGTATTTCGGAAAGCACAAACTCTGCCCCTCGGTCAGTCCCGGAAAAACTGTGGAAGGTTCTCTGGGCGGATTGGCTGCAAACGTGCTGATCGGGTCCATCATCAAAATGATTTTTCTCTCCCGCATGCCGTGGACTCAAAGCATTGTTTTTTTTCTCTGCATTGGCATTGCCGGACAGACAGGGGATCTGTTTGAATCCCAGTTCAAACGGGCCGCAGGCGTGAAGGATTCCGGAGGCATTCTTCCGGGACACGGCGGCATTCTGGATCGCATTGACGCGCTGCTTTTCGCTCTTCCCCTTGCGTATTTTTTCAAAAAATATATTTTATGGGTTTGACAGTCTCGGCTGAACGAAAGGTATGCTGTTTTTTCTGAAAAATTGTCCCGGTATCCCACAAAAGAATCTGCAGGGAGGTCAGAAATGGAAAATAAGGCTCTGAAAATTATCCTTTTCAGTTGGGTGTGCCTGTGCGGGTTGTGCCTGTTGCCCATGCAGGTATCCGCGGGAAAAATCACCATGGAACAGTTTGAGGTGGATGGGTATGAAATTGACGTGTCCGCGCAGCAGAAAGACGGAGCCATCATGATTCGCGGCAGGATCAGTTACGGGCCGATCTGCAGCACGCTGAGAATCACCTTTTCTCTGGAAAATGAAAACGGACAGAAAAAGAAAATCAGCGAAACCGTCAAAGATGCAGGCGGTGCAGGTTCCCGCACCATCCGTGCAGAGAAAGAACTTTCAAAAAAGGAAGCAGGCAGGGATATGACCTGGGAAATCACCGGCGTTACGGTAAGCTGCAGCAAATAACTTCTGAAGGAGACACAGAATGAAAATCATTCCCCCTTCCCATGAGATTCTGTTCATGCCGGATGGCGAAACCATGCTGAAGAACATTGAGCTTGCAGGCCGCACCTGCTACAAAAGTGAGGACCGGATCACAGGGGATTCTGCTGCGGGTTTTGTAAAAGGCATCATCAAATCCGGGCACCACAGTGTGATTGAGCATATGAACATCACGGTGCGTTTTGTCTGTGACCGGGGAATAAGCCATGAAATTGTAAGACACAGACTCGCTGCCTATTCCCAGGAATCCACCCGTTACGCCAATTATGCAAAAGAGAAATTCGGAAATGAGATCACGGTCATCCGGCCTTTTTTCTGGGCTGAGGATTCACAGGCTTATGCAGACTGGAAATCCGCAATGGCCTATGCGGAAAAAATCTATCTGAAACTCATACAGGACGGAGCCAGGCCCCAGGAGGCCCGGAGTGTTTTGCCCAACAGCCTGAAGACAGAAATTGTCATGACCGCGAATCTGCGGGAATGGCGGCATGTCCTGAACCTGAGATGCTCGAAACCAGCGCATCCCCAGATACGGGAAATCATGCTGCCCCTGCTTGCGGAGTTTCATTCCAAAATCCCTGCGGTGTTTGATGATCTGTCTGAAAAATACGAAGCGGATATTTCTGCATTCAGCGCAAAGGGGGCAGACAGAGAATCCGAATGAAAATCCCCATTGTGATGGCCGCGTTCGGAACAGCCACAAAGGCCATGAACACTTATGCTTTCATCAATTCTGTCTGCAAAGAGCGCTTTCCGGAGCACCCGCTTTTCTGGGCCTTTTCCTCCCGAATGGTCAAAGACTGGTCACGGCAGAGGTATAACAGCAATATGCAGCATCCCCATCAGGTGCTGGAAAAACTGCACAGGGAAGGCCATCAATGGGCTGTGGTCCAGTCCCTGCATCTCATGTGCGGCCATGAATTCTACCGGCTGATCGAGGAAGTCAGATCCTGCAGCATACGGACATCTCTGGGACTTCCCCTGCTCACCAGTCCTGATGATTATCTGACCGCGGTGAATATCCTCAAACAATCCTTTTCCGGAGCAGAGGATGAGGCCGTGGTTCTGGTGGGACACGGAACCGATCATCCCAGTTGGTGCGCGTATGTGGCGCTTGACCATGTTTTCCGGGAAAACACGGATGCAGGTTTCTATGTGGGCGTGGTGGAAAAAAACGGGTATCCGTCCAGAGAATCCGTCATCCGCAGCATAAAAAAGGCCGGATACACAAAGGTGCGGATGATTCCCTTCATGCTGGTGGCCGGAATGCACTTCAAAGAGGATTTGACAGGAAATCAGGATTCATGGCAGTCCTGCTTTGAGAAAGAGGGCATTCTGGTAAAGGTGGAAACGCAGGGCCTGGGCTTTCACAGGGAAATCGTGGAGATGTATTGCAGACACATTGAAAATGCACTGGATGTGATTCCCCTGAACAAACCTGAACACTGATAACGCTGAATCCCTGACAACAGAAAGGTTTTTCCTGTGACAATGCAAAATGAGATGAACGAAAATGAACAGCGGTTTCTGATCCAGCTCTGTCAGCGTACAAAAGGCAATCTCTCTGCACAGGTTTCCATGTATGAGATTGGCGCAGAACTGGGAATGAACCGGGAGCAGTCTTCCCGTGCAACCGAGGCGCTGATGTCTTTCGGTTTTGCTGAAATCCGAACCCTTTCCGGCGGAATCGGCATCAGCGGAGACGGTGTGAAAGAGGCGGAAAAACATGTAAGTGTTTCAGGCAGCGGGACAGCACCGAAGCTGGGGAACAAAACGGTTGTTGAGGAAAGCGGCAGGGAAGCAGTGAACACCGTGCTGACAAATCTCAAGGCAATGGTTCCGGAAATGGGGCTGGCGTTTGAACTTCTGGAGGAACTGATGGCTGATATGAAAACGGTTGACGCACAGATGCGATCCCCGCATCCCAAAACAGCCATTGTGAGGGAATGCTTTGTTTCCCTTGCCAATCTGCTGGAAAAAGCAAAGAAAATTCAGGAACACAAAATGGTCAAAGACTTTCTGGCCGATTAATTCTCTCCTCTGCCATCCCCACAGGCAGATTCTCCCCTTTGCCTCTTCCTGTCTGTTTTTTCTTTTCTTTCTGATTGTAATAATTTAATATATGTACCCAACCGGAAAAGTTTTCAGGTAAAAAAAACCGGATTTTTCCGGAAAAATCCGGTTTTTCAGAAAACTTTGTACCTGAAAATGGTTCTTCAGGGATTTTTGCGGAAATTTTTTCCGGATGCCTGCTTTTGCAGGCATGACGTCATTCCGGCGAAAGCCGGAATCCGGTGTTTCCGCAAAACAGA
>CAZDIU010000336.1:0-5283 GCA_964505535.1 uncultured Desulfobacterales bacterium
ACGGGGCAGGGGAACCATGGTGTCGCCATGACCGCCCAGCACAAAGGCATGGGTGTTTTCAATGGAAACATTGAGTTCCATCGCTATGAAGGCTCTGAAACGGGCCGAATCCAGCACACCGGCCATGCCGATGACCCGGTTTTTGGGGAAACCGCTCACCTCATAGGCCACATGGCACATGGCATCCAGCGGATTGCTCACAATGATGAGCGTGGCATTGGGGGAATATTTTGCGACCTGCTCAGTCACTTTTTTCATGATGCCTGCATTGGTGCTGATCAGATCATCACGGCTCATGCCCGGTTTGCGGGGAATGCCTGCAGTGATGATGACCACATCCGAATCTTTGGTTTCCTCATAACCGTTGCTTCCGATGATTTGGGCATCATGTTTTTCAATGGCCGATGCCTGGGTCAGATCCAGGGCCTTCCCCTGGGGAACGCCTTCCACAATGTCCACCAGAACCACATCGCACAGAGCTTTTTCAGCCAGTCTCTGGGCAGCGGTGGCCCCAACATTTCCTGCACCCACAACCGTAACCTTCTTGTCCATAACTTTCTCCTTGTGAATTGTTGTATGTTTGCGTATAATATAAAGATTCGGAAGAATACACTGATAAGGGCAAAACAGATTCATTACCACTATTTCAGAAATTGTCAACACTTTTTCAAATATTGACACAGTGCCCGGAAATAGGATAAGCATTGAATTCATGCGGGTTATCTGTCCAATACCCTATAACCCAGTTTATTGATTTTCAGAACACGGCCCCAGTCATGTTTCTGCCAAAACAGAAATCTGGGGGAAACAGAAGGGGCCTGATGGGTTGAATGGCCGCGGCAGAAGGCACACATCCGGAAAATGAATTCCGGGAAAGGAAAACCGGGGATGTCTGACAGAGATACAGTAACGGCTCCTGCCGGGATCAAAGGTGTTTCCGGAAATCTGGACCCGGGGGAAGAATGAGGCGCTATCTATGGATGTCAAAAAAGAAATCAAATCACTGTTAAACCAGGCCGAAATCTACAAATCCCAGGGACTGCTCAATGATGCAAGGGAGAAATACATCCGGGCAGCGCAGCTGATTCAGAAAAATGCAGGTTCCATCGGCAACCACAAAAGTCTGCTCAGTGCCATTTCGAAAAAACTGCAGATTGTCAAAGAGGAAATCCGGAGACTGGATGAGGCTCCGGAAGCCAAAGAAATGTCTGAGCAGGTTCAGGAAATCATCCGGACAAAATTCGCCTATTCAGCGGATGAAAAACGGGCGGAAATTGACGGAGCCATTGCCCTGGCCAAATTCGGTCAGTACATGAGGGCACTGGACGAATTCAGGAAACTTCTCGCAAAGGAGGAGTTCCGCGTGGAAGCCGCAAAAAACATCCTTCGCTGCCACATTGCCCTTGACATGCCGGATGACGCGGTAAAACAGTATCAGAACTGGTTTTCGGAGAATTTTTTTTCCGGAGAACCGCTGGGACAGATTTACCGGCTGCTGCAGGACATTCTGGAGAAAAAAGGAATTGAGGCCGTTCTTCCGAATCCGGAGGAAAAGACATCTGCCGCATCCCCGGATAAAGAGAGTCAGCCGGAAACCGGACCGGGTATCGGTGAAAATGAAATTCTTGATATCAGTTCTGTGGGCATTACCATCCGCGAGGAGCCGGACAGGTCAAGAACCTTTGAATATGATGTCAGTTTTCAGTCAGGCACTGTTATCAACCTGCTGGTTTCCGACCGGGACAAAGCCTTTCTCAATGCCGCGGAAAACGGGGCAGTGCTGCCAGCCCAGTTTTATTCCCCCATGGCCATGTTCGAGGGAAATGCTGTCGTGGCATCGGTATCCCGAATCGAATCCGGACCCAAAACAGGTCATTACAGTGTGGATATTAAAATACAGAGTATCTGAAAGGTTTCAGGTCTCAGGTTTCAGGAGAATAACTGCTGAATGCTGAAAACCTGACACTGAACACCTCAAACCGCAGTGTATTCTATCCAAACGGAAACAGGGTTTGCTGATGGCGAATATCAATTTGAAACTGAAGGAAATCGAAGTGAAGATCGTCTATTACGGGCCGGGACGGTGCGGGAAGACGACGAATCTTGAACAGATTTTCAAATCCTTCCGGAAACAGGTGACCGGGCAGATGGTCTCTGCCGATACAGAGGGAGACCGTACCCTGTATTTCGATTTTCTTCCCATGGGACTGGGCAAAATCAAGGGCTATGATGTCCGGGTTCAGCTCTACACGGTTCCCGGTCAGGTCAAATATGCCTCGACCCGGAAAATGGTGCTCCGGGAAGTGGACGGACTTGTGTTTGTGGCAGATTCTCTGGAAGTGCGAAGGGAAAAAAACATGCTTTCCCTCAAGGACCTGCATCAGAACCTGAAAGAATACGGAGTGAGCATTCTCAGGATTCCCCTGATTCTGCAGTACAACAAAAGAGATTTGGGGGAGCAGGGGCTGCCGATTATGCCCATCAGTCTGATGGAAAGAGATTTGAACCGTCAGCTCAAAGTTCCCTCTTTCCCTGCCAGTGCCATCAAAGGGGAGGGAGTGGGACCCACGCTGAAGGCCTGTCTGAAACTGACCCTGCAGTCTTTGAAAAAACAGCTTGGATGGTAAGAGAGAGCAGATATGTCCCAATTTGTACTCAGCGGAAATCTCAGTTTCCTAGCGCTCGGTGAGGTGCTGCAGCTGATCGGCTCCAACGGCGGAACCGGGGTGCTGAACATTGCAAGCAAATATTCCCAGGACCCGGGAATGATCTATTTCTCCAAAGGCAACATCATTGACGGCTCTGCCGGTCCTGCCAAAGGACTGGATGCGGTCTATGCTCTCTTCGGATGGGTGGAAGGGGATTTTGCCTTCAGTCAGGAGGAAGTGAAGATTCCCCAGGTGATCCGGAACAGCCGCATGGAGATCATTCTTGACGGTCTTCGCATGGTGGATGACGGACATACCAAAATCCTGGGACCGGTTGACTTCGCTGAAAAAAAGGAAGGCGGCATCAAATCCTCCATCCCCATCATCAAGGGGCCTCTGGTGGATTACATGTATGTGGCCGCAGAAGAAGAGTTTTTCAAAGGCCGCAAGATTGTCACGGAAAAAAAACACGGCAGTTGGATATGGGTGGTGCTGGAAGGCATTGTGGATGTGCTCAAGGAAAGTTCCGAAGGGCCGGTTCCCATTGTGCGCATGGGAGCCGGATCCTTTATCGGCGGGGTGAGCTGCTTTCTGTTCAAAGACAATGTCCGCAAGGCCACCATACAGGCATCCACGGATGTCCAGCTCGGTGTGCTTGATTCCCAGCGTCTCGCGGATGAATTTGGCAGTCAGTCCCGTGAATTCCGGGATCTGGTGGTAAGTCTGGACAAGCGCCGGGATCAGATAACGGAAAAAACAGTGGATGTCTGTCTGAAACGCTTTCTGCTCAAGGAATTCACAAAGGGAAAACAGCCTGCGAAAAAAATGGGGATCAATCCGGAAAAACTCCTGCGCATTGTCAAAGGGGAAGTCTGTCTTGTCCGAAAGACCGAGGATGGCGGCTATATCCCCCTGGCCGTTCTCGGAGAAAGAGATGTCATCGGCCCCTGTCCATTTCTGGATATCGGCCATGAACCCCTTAAGGCATTCCTCTTTGTCTCCCCGGATATTGAGACAGAGGAACTCAATCCCGAAAGTCTGAATGAGGAATACAGCGGGCTTTCATCCACACTGCGGAACCTGATAGAAACCTCCGCAACAAGCATTACGGTGACAACCCGTGTGGCATGTGACTATCATAAAAACAATCTGCAGAAAAAATAAGGCATTTCAGTTAGCAGTGACCAGTTATCCTGACAACTGAACACTGACAACTGAACACTGACAACTGAAAAAAAGCATGGAGTGGGACAGATGACGATGATTGAAAAAAGAAGGCATCCGCGGGTGGATTCGCTGAACCTGTCATATGTCTGCATTGATGAGAACGGAAATGTCACAGGGGAAGGCATGGGCAGAACCCTGAATGTCTCGGAAAGCGGAATCCTTCTGGAAACATCCTTCAGCATGGTGCCGGGGCAGATAATTTCCCTGACCATTGCCATCGGGGAATATCTGCTGGATGTCAAAGGACAGGTGATTCGGTGCACCCAGTCTGAGGAAAACACTTTTCTCACCGGCATCGAGTTTTACAGTCTGGACTTGGAAGGATATTCCATCTTGCTGAAATTTATAAAACTCTTTCAGCAGCACAGGGACAATGCGGGAAAAGAGAGCTGATCCTGCCGGTGATTCTGATTCAATGCCGTTTCCTTAAGGGTGAGGGAGTCCCGAACGTTTGACACTCCATAATTTTCTTAAGGAAACGGCATTGGATTCTGATTTTTTTCATAAACGGGAATGTGTTTGATTAACGGCAATGCATAAAAAACCTGCCGTTTTTTATGGCAGGCTTTTCTTAATCTGAGGATGCAGAAAAATGAATACAGCGGTAAGCAACACGGATTTTCCGGGACTGAAACTGGTGAAAAAGGGAAAAGTCCGGGATGTGTATGATCTGGGAGAGCATTTTCTGATGGTGGCCACGGATCGGATTTCAGCCTATGATGTGGTCATGCCCGATCCGGTTCCGGGAAAAGGGAAAATCCTGAATCAGATATCGCTTTTCTGGTTTGATGTGATGAAATCTTTGGTGAATCATCATGTGATTTCCGGAAATGCGGACGATTTTCCACAGGAGTGCAAACCCTATGCGGATATTCTCCGGGATCGGAGCATGCTGGTCAGAAAATGCGACCCCCTTCCCATTGAATGCGTGGTGCGCGGCTATATCACAGGATCCGGATGGGAATCCTACCGGAAATCCAAAAGTGTGTGCGGCATTCCCCTGCCGGACGGACTGAAAGAATCGGATCGGCTGCCGGAACCGCTTTTTACACCTTCCACCAAGGAAGAAGTGGGAATTCATGACATCAACATTGATTTTGAGGAAACTGCGCGGCGCATTGGCAGACCCCTTGCGGAAAAGGTAAGGGATCTGAGCCTGGCTGTTTACAAAAAAGGCGTGGAACTGGCAGAACAAAAGGGAATCATCATCGCGGACACCAAGTTCGAGTTCGGTCTGGCTGACGGGGAACTGATTCTCATTGATGAAGTCCTGACCCCGGACTCCTCGCGTTTCTGGCCCATGCAGGGCTACGCGCCCGGCCGGCCGCAGCCGAGCTTTGACAAGCAGTACCTGCGCGACTGGCTCTCGGCCCAGCCGTGGAACAAGCAGCCGCCGCCCCCCGCCCTG